>SLBH01000365.1 GCA_007126415.1 Spirochaetales bacterium | reverse complement strand
GATGTCCACAAATCCTCATTTTCCACAAAGAGAGAGAAAAAGAAGCAAAAAGAGAGAGAAAGGACTACGACCGTTGAGTTAGAATTTTATTCTGAGGTACGCTTACCTTCGGTTAGATTTTATTCTGAGGCACCACGCCTGCGGTTGGACTTCAATATTCCATACCGCGGCCCGGCGCCGGAACAAGCCCGAAACAACCGCTACGAGCTTTCAGCGAGCGTTCAGCGTTGACACGCTCATCCGGCAGCACTACGCTCCAAGGATAATGGAAGATGCAAGCCCGGCGAGAAGCCGCCCGAGCCGTCGAATGAGGTTGCTAGCCCCGTTCCGGATTGCGGATCGTCTGAGGTCACTGATTTCCCGACGGCCCGAGGTGATCCTGTACGGGGTGGTGGGTTTCCTCATCGCATCGTACGGAGTTGCGTACGCGATCGATATTCAAAACGCTTTTGGGCTGCGTGACCTGCTGGTGCAAACGCTGCGGGTGCCGTACTTCTGGTTCTACTGGTTTCAAGCGCCGGTGGAGAACCCGTTGCAATGGTTGCTGCTTGGCTCTGTTGTGATCGTGTTCGCGATGATCGCCGGCGGCGCACGCGGCGAGGCGCGGCGAAGCGAGCGCAGGTTTGGGCTGTTTATGGCGATCGGGTTTCTCCTGATGCTGTTGGAAGACGCGGGTGATGTTCGGCACGTCTATCGGACGATCATCGAAGCGTTTTTCGGCGGAGGGAGTTACGCAATCGAAGAGACTTACGGGGTGGTCGGGACGCTGTTCGAGCTTTCTTACTTCGCCATTATTGCCGGGGTGATTTCATTTGCATTGTTTCGCTATCGTGCGATCTATTGGGGCGACGTTACGGTTCGGCGGTACTTCGCGGGCGGGTTTGTGTTGTATGCCGTTGCGGTTGGGTCTTCGTGGCTCGGCAACGCCTTCCGTGCGGTGACCGGCTTTCGCGATGTGTACACTGTGGCCGGGGAGTGGGCAACTGCGCGGTTGTTTCTGGCGCGTTCCGACACGCGTGAGATCTTTGAGCGCAGCAACGCGACGTTACGTGATTCGGGAATGCACCCGCTGGAGTTTGCGTTTGTCGACCGGGTGTATGAAGAGTCGCTTGAACTGCTCGGGGCGGCCTCGTTCTTGGTAGCGGCGCTCGTGTTGTATCGGGTGATTCAGGAACGCCGGTGACGGTGCGCCGTGCAGACGGACGCTCGTGCGCGGACGCTCGTGCGTAGAGCCGGTTGCCGGCGTTATCTCGCGCCGCCGGCAACGAGCCGGAAAGGAGCGGCAACCCGGCAGAGTTAATGACACGCAGGGTGGTGGAGCTTGACAGGGTGTAAGCCCGATAATAGGCTTCCGGGAGGTTTTGGGATGGCACGGATTCAAGAGCCGCTGGTAATGCTCGTCTACGTGAGCGTGAAGCCCGAGCATCGTGAGGAGTTCATAGTCGCCACCGAGGAGAACGCGCGCAATTCGCGACGAGAGCCGGGTGTTGCGAGGTTCGAACTGCTCGAGCACGGTGAGGATCCCAATCGGTTCGTGCTGATTGAGGAGTACTACAACGAGCAAGCTCCGGCCGAACACAAGAAAACCGCGCACTACCTGCGATGGCGTGAAACAGTCGCGGAGATGATGGCTGCGCCTCGTGACGGGGTGAAGTACCGTGTCCGGTCTGTGGGGCGCGAAAATGCCGGTGAATTGTGGTAGACTTGGGTACGAGTGTAAGGTTGGTTGTCCCGGGCCGGTTCGGGGCCGGCTCACTCACGCCACGCCTCTGCAGAGCCTAACCACGTAAGGATGGATCAATACTATGCCGGCGAGAAAGACGATTGGGCTGGTAGCCCACGATAATCGAAAAAAGGACCTGACCGAGTGGGCCGACTGGAACTATCGAGTACTCACTCCGCACCGGCTGGTTTGCACCGGCACAACCGGGAGGATGCTCGAACAGTCGCTGCAGAAGAAACTGGACGAGGAGCGTTATAAGCAGCCGCTTGAGATCGTTAAACTAAAATCCGGTCCGCTTGGCGGTGATCAGCAGCTAGGCTCGCTCATCAGTGAGGGCAGGATCGATATTCTGATCTTCCTCTGGGATCCGATGCAACCTCAGCCGCACGATGTTGACGTGAAGGCGTTGCTGCGTATTGCGGTGCTGTACAATGTTCCGATCGCCAACAACCGAGCGACTGCGGACTTCATAATCTCCTCGAGCCTGTTCGACGGACACTACCAGCCGGAGCTCACCGATTACAGTTCGTATCTCGATCGTGACCTGCGCTCGGCTGCCGCTAAACTGTAGTCGCACCCATCGGGGACGCGACGAGAACGGAGCCGAGCCTTGCCCTGTAGGGGATTCATTCTTGGAGGCGTGTATCTGATGCTTTTCCGCTATTGTAAACCTGTTATCGTCTGCGTAGTCCTCACCATCGTTGCGGCCTGGGGCGGCGTGTCGGCCCAAGAGTACGACCCGTCGGAGTGGTTTGAGCCACGCGATGAGCCGGGTGAGGAGACACACCGGCCGGCGAGCCCTCGTGATCGCGCGCTCCAACTGGCCGAGATAGCCGAGGCGGAGGAGGCCGACGATGACGCCTACCAGCGGGTGTTCTCGTCCTCGCTTCTGCGGCGAATGCCGGTCGATGAGGTGCACCCGGTGCTGCGTCGCTATATCAATCGTTATGGTTCGGTTGAAGAGGTATATGTGCGCGCAATGCAAACCGAGTATGCGGCGCATCTTGAGTTTTTGCTTCGTGACGGGGTGCTGGTTCCGGTCTCGATAGGTCTGTCGCGCGACGATGCGCGCTTGATCGACAGCATCTGGATCGGTCAAGCGGTGACGGTGGACTCGGCGTTGCAGTCTGTGGCTGAGGAACTCAGCGCGTTTGCGGGCGAGTTGCGGGTGCTCGCTCTGCCGTTGGGCCGAGAGCCGGGGGCCGATAACTCGGCCGTGACTGAGCGGGAGCTTAGCCTTGGTGCCGATGAAGAAACCGAGCTTGGTGAGCTCGCGGCGCGCGCAGAGGTTTCGGATGTCCTCCGGGCCGTTCGTGAAGAGCTTCTCGGGTGGGATGACGTGCTTCGGCCACAAGCCTCGCACGGTGCGGAGAGTACTGCTCTCGGTGCCGCACGAGCACCTATCACGGTGTATACCGCTACTCTGCAAGCCTTCGTCGATCCGCGTAGTCCGGCACAAGCCGCGTTATCGGAGGCGCTATCCGAAGTATTGCCGGGTGCAGAACGCAACGATACGCTTGTAAGCCTCAAGCGGCTCGCAGATCGTTACCGTGCGATCGTGCAGGCGGAGGACGAGGACGGAGCGTTCGCTCGCGGTATCCTGCTCGCGAACGCGCAGCCGTTCCCGCCGTCTGTCGAGACGAACCGCTCGGCTTTGGTAGTGTTGAGTGAGGACGAGTACAGCGGTAGCTACGACGATAACCGGGAGAACCGCAGCCGCGATGAACACGCTCGTGTGGAGCGCGGTTATCTCCTACGCTCACCCGAAGGGTGGTGGTTCTTCGTTGGCGCAGTCTGGAGCGACCGGCTGGAACGGCCGCGGACGCCCGAGCTCGACCGTCGTCTTCAGCGCTTGCTCGAGTTGCTCGCCTCTACAGCTGCCTGAGTTCCTTCAGAAGCGTCTCTAAGCGGTCGATGAGCGATGAGAACTTCTCGATCGCTACTTCAACCGGCGTGCTTTCGGTCATCTCTACACCGGCAAGTCGCAACGACTCGATCGGGAAGCGTGACCCACCCGACTTCAAGAACTCGAGGTAACGATCGCGCTCAACGGAGTTACCGTGGATAACTTGCCTGGCGAGGCTGACAGCGGCCGAGATTCCGGTTGCGTACTTGTAGACGTAGAACGCGCGGTAGAAGTGTGGGATTCGTAATCCCTCGATATCGGCGAGCTCATGCAGGTTTACGTCCGGTCCAAAGTACTTCTCGAGCAGCCGTCGATACTCCGAACGGAGTGAGTCCACCGTCAACGGCCGGCCGGCCTCCACGCTGCTATGCGTGATCGCCTCGTACTCGGCGAACATCGTTTGGCGAAACAAGGTGCCGACCAAATCGTCGATCTGCTTATTCACGAGGTACGCCTGCATGCGGGGATCCTCGGAGCGTTCCATGAGGTGCTTCGCCAGAAGCTGCTCGTTGAAGGTTGAAGCAACCTCGGCCTCAAAGATAGTGTAGTCGTAGTGTTGAAACGGGTTATTGCGCGTTGAGTACCACGAATGCATTGAGTGCCCACCTTCGTGCGCGAGCGTAAAGACATCGCGCAGAAGGTCTTCACGGAAGTTCATGAGGATGTAGGGCCACCCATCGTACGAGCCGGCCGAGAACGCTCCGGAGCGCTTCCCTTTGTTCTCGTAGCGGTCCACCCATCCGCCGAGCAAGCCCTCGTGTAGTACGCGACAGTACTCCTCGCCGAGGGGCGCGAGCGCCTCCACCACCACCTCAACCGCCTCTTCGTAGGTGTGCTTCACGGTTAGCTCCGGCACGAGCGGGACTTTGGTGTCGTACAGCTCAAGGCGCTCGATTCCAAGCGCGCGTCGGCGAAGATCGTAGTAGCGGTGCAGCTGCTCCAAGCCCGACGACACCGTTTCCACCAAGTTATCGTACACCGATTCCGGGACGTCGTCGGGGAAGAGGCGGGCTGCGCG
>SLBH01000351.1 GCA_007126415.1 Spirochaetales bacterium | reverse complement strand
GCTGCCGAACAGGTCGACCGGCCGGTGCGGGTTGTTTCAATGCCGTCTCGTGAGCTGTTTTTGAAGCAAGCCCAACCGCAACGCGACGCTATTGTGCCGCCGGAGGCGATGGCTGTAGCGGTGGAGGCCGGTGTGTCGCAAGGGTGGCACGAGGTCGTGGGTGCCGAAGGCAAGGTGTTCAGCATAGACCGCTTCGGCGAGTCCGGCCCAGGCTCGGAGGTTGCCGAGCATCTCGGCTTCACCGCCGAGCGCCTCGCTAAGCTTATCGCAATGTAGCGAAACAAGCCGGCTGCGCAAGCGGCCGGCTACTCACCCGCCCGGCTGCTGCCGGAGTACGCCGGTGCCGGACAAAAGTGCCGGAGGCGCGCCCGGCGGCGCGATCGGCCCGCCGGTGCCTTACCCCGTCACCCGAGGCGTGATAGGTCGGCTTCGGCGCTGCCGTTCAGGGCTCGGTGATTGAAGATGTCCCAGATACCGTAGGCGTGCTCAGCGTCGACCGGCTTTGCGCGGTAGCGAAAGATGCCGCAGTTCGAGATCTTGACGAGCGGTAACCAGTGATCGAGCGTGCCGAAGGTGGCTTTGACGATCCATTGCATGAAACCGCCATGGCTCACGCAGAGAATGCGCCGGTGCTCGCCGGCGTTGGCTTCATCGATCAACCGCTCCCAAAGCGCAGCGACCCGCTCGCGCAGCGACGCGATCGACTCGGCCTTTGGAACCGCTTCCCAGCTCCGGCGCTGAAACTGTTTCCAGTCTTCGGGGTAGCGTTGTTGAATCTCATCGGGCGCCATATTAGAGAACACGCCGATATCGATCTCGATGAGCTCGTCGAGCGTCTCGGGCTGCGGGAGATCGACGCGGGCGGTTACAATTTGCGCGGTCTCGGCGGCGCGGATAAGCGGTGAGCAGAACACCCTCGTGATCTCGTGCTCTGCGAACCAGCCGCCGGTCTGTGAGGCCTGCTCGCGGCCGAGCGCCGAAAGCGCGGAGTTGTGTCTGCCCTGATAGATTCCGGCGCTATTGGCCTCGCTGTTGCCGTGGCGCAAGAAATAGAACTCCGTCTCGTGCGCGAGACGCGAAAACTGTGGTTTGCTCATGATGTTGTACGCTTTTGTCCGAGAAGTTCTTCAGTAGAACAACGTTATGTCGCGCTCTACCGAGTCGTCGGTATACTTTATCAGAAGCGTCTCGGACTGTCCAACGTAGTTGCGTCCCTTGATGTAGTTCTCGAACGCTCGATCATTGCGCCACGTCTGCCCAAATAACTCCATGCGCTCAAACGGCGGCACGTTCTGCATGATAACGTAGAACGTTTGGTTGCGCGGGTAGCGTATTCGGACGCGGGCCTGTTCATCGGTGATCGCGGTATCGACCACCTCGGCCACGGTGTAGACCCAGGCGTTCTCAAATACGCCGGTTGCGGGCAACGAGGCCGGACGTGGGTACGCGGGGTTTTCGCTGAGATCGGCATAGATCGCCTCGGGGCCGATGCTGCCTTCGGAGCCCTCGAGCTGATTCTCGCCGGGATGCACCACTCGTGGGAGAAACCCTTCATCGTCGGCAAGGTTCAGTACCGACCGGACCAACTGTCGGCCGAGGTTCGTCATAACCTCGTCGTCGGCGTACACGCCGGCACGCTCGAGGCGGTGTCCCGCGAGTGCCGAGAGCGCGACATCGACCTGTCCCGGCGCGGTTTCGAGAAAGAACCCTTCCTCGGTCTCTACAACCGCCGGATAAAGCCGTTCCTCGGCGATCGCGTGGAATCGCCCGAGCAGCCGTTGCTCATCGGGTGTGAGGTACTCGTCCTCGATGTGTAGCTGATACAGGCCGACAGCTTGGTTGATCGAGAGGTCGTGGATATCGACTCGTTCGGTGAAATCAACCAACTCCTCGTAGAGCTCGCTGTTTCCGCGGTCGCGCGCGAACTGAAACAGACCCCGCTCGGTGAAGACCGTGGGGTCGTTGTCACTGATTAACTCGAGCAGTTCCTCGGTCTTTTGCTCGTCTTCCGCGAGAAACCTCGACCGGATTTCGTTGAGGTTGCCGAGAAACGGGGCCGAGAGCAGGCCGACCTCGTCGGGATGCTGATCGGCGGCGCGGCGCATTTGGTTAAACGCTGAGGTGTACTCGTTACGCTGCCAGGCTTCCGCCAGATACGCGGTGAGAATACGCTCCTCGAAACGAGGCGAGCCTGCCCTCATCTCCCAGGTGCCGGAGCCGCCGTTGAAACGCGAGGAGGACCAGGCCTGGTAGGCGATCTCGATATACTCGGAAAGCTCGGCCTCGAGTTCCTCGGCGGAGACCTCGTTGCGGCCCTCGCCGAAACGGCGCTCTACGATGTGGTCTTGTACGCGTCCGGTTCGACGATAACGAATAGTTTGAAAATCCACATCGCCTCGCAGCCCAACGGTCTGGGCGGATCGATCTATCGAGGCACGCGGTGGTATCGTGAGGGTGTAGACCTCGTCGCGGTACGCAATCGAGAGTTCGCCGGTTCCGGCGCCGGACTCAACAGAGGCATCCGATGATGCGCGGTACGGAAGACGGAGTTCGTTCATGGGGCGAACCGACTCCGGTAAGAACGCCTGGACCATGAGCTCGTCAGCCTCGTTGCCGTCGGCATCGGCCCGGAAACGTAACGATACGTTGCGTTCAAGGTGTAACTCGAACCCTGAATCCAGCGTGGTATACCCCACCGGACGCAGCGCGAGCGTTTCTTGCTCACCGACAAGCGTGGGATGCTGCTCCCGGCTGAAGCTGAACTCAAGCCCCATGTAGCGTACGGTGGCCTCTGAGATGCCTCCGGCGTCTTCCTCGGAACTCATGTCGTAGCGACCGGAGAGGCTCAACCGGCCGTGGCTTTCCTGAAACGACTGCCCGGCATAGAACTGCAGGAACACGAGCGAGAAAATGACCCCAATATAGATGACCGGAATTACAAAAAAAGTCTTCGCGACCATACTTTTCATTTAGCTTCTATTCTACCAGAAGCACCGAGTGAGAGCAATGCTTGCATTACGAAACCTCCATCAGATCACTCAGTAAGTAATTATGGATAAAGTCACTAATAAATGGCTTGCGTGGCGCCGGAACTCCCGCTATACTGTCGTCCGTCCGCCCGTTTCCCTTGTTGGTATCGAGCAGCAATGTGTATACCGATTATTCGAACCGTTAAAGGTGCTACGCAATGAGAGACTTAACGACTGAACAAGCGATTTCGCATCGGGAGCCGATGAGTGCGCCGCACTCCGGGTTCACCGAGAACCAGATGATGGTGCGCACCATGATCGCGATGCTGATACCGGCGGTAGCCGGGCCGCTCGCGATGGGCGTACCGGCTCTGATCAACATCTTGGTTGCGGTGTTCACCTCGGTGGCCTGCCACTACATCATCAAAGCAGCCGAGGCGCGAAGCGTCCGCCGGCTGCGTGAAACGGTCTATCAACGGCCATACTCCGCGATCGTCGCGGGGATGATCGTTGGGCTCTGCGTCGGCGAGCTTTCGCCATGGTTTGTCACCGCCGGGATCTCGGCTATGACGATGGTGGTGTTCAAGTGGGGCCAGGAGAAGGTCTTCGGCCGTAAGATCGTGAACCCGGCGGCCGCCGCGAAGGCGTTCGTGCTGCTCGGCCTAACTGCGCTGTGGTTTATACCCAACCCATTGGTAACCGGGCAGCTATTCTATCCCGAGCACATGATGTTTGACCTGTTCTCGGCCGAAGGTTTCACGGGTGCGATGGAGTTCGGACAACAGATGGGCTTTTACGGCACCGAAAACCTCTCGGTAACCGAGAGCCTCGTGATCTGGAAACGCCACGGCTGGATCGGCGGTGCATCCGGCGTCCTTACGGTGCTATCCGGTATCATTTTGGCGCTGTGGATCAAGCTGAAGTGGCGAATCTCGGTAACCTACCTCGTCTCGATGGCGATCCTTGCCGCGTTAGTGGGCGTTGCAACCAATACCGACGTGGCGATGCGCGTTGCGTTCCATACCTTCACCGGTAGCGTGGTGTTCCTCGCGTTCTACATGGCGACCGAACCGCAGACCACGCCGGTAACTCACAAAGGCCAGTATGCCTTTGCGGTGCTGCTTGCGTTGCTGACAATGGGGCTTATGGGTGCAGGCTTGTTCGGCGCTTCTTTTGTGGCGCTGGTTATGCTGAACCCGTTCGCCGCTTACTTTGACCGCTTCAGACTCAAGGAGGCGGTCGGCCGTACGGTGCGCGCGTTCAGCCCTGCGAAGCATATCGACACGCGGGTCGACGTTACCTCGCCGGTGCTGATGTACGACGCCTCGAAATGCATCATGTGCGAGCGCTGCATCAAAGCCTGTGACGAGATCCACGAGAAGGGCGTGCTTGGGTTCGCCTCTCGCGGCGAGAATATCTTCGTCACCGCCGGGCTCGGCGCGCGCGGATTCTCGGAATGCGACGGAAACGGTGCCTGCTTTGAGTTCTGTCCTACCGGCGCTCTCAGTCCGCGGTTCCCTTCGGTGCCGATCCGCAAGTGGGAGGTCGACACGCAGGTGCGCACCACCTGCGCGAACTGCGGTGTGGGCTGTCATCTCGAGGTATACGGCAAGAAAGGCAAGCTTGCGCGCATCGAGAGCGTTGATGTCGCGCCGAACTTCGCGACGCTGTGCGTGAAGGGGCGCTTCGG
>SLBH01000246.1 GCA_007126415.1 Spirochaetales bacterium | reverse complement strand
TGTATACCTCGTCTTTGTGCTAAACTCTTGATTCTGTTGGCTGCATTACGGCCACCCGGGTGCGGCCACGGTAGCGTAACCGGCCGTTCGGACACCGGCAGTTCGGACGCTTGACTATAGTGCGGGAGGGTCGTACCGTTGTATCATGAAAACAGTTGCGACTGAGTCGGTTGCTGAGGCAAAACGGCTTCTGCGCCATCTGGAACAGTTCATCACTCCCGATCGTAACGCGCGGATGGATGCAGTGCTCTCGGAGCGCACACGCTACGCGACGGTGTTGATTGAAGATATCTATCAGCCGCATAACGCGAGCGCGGTTGTGCGCAGTTGCGACGGGTTCGGTGTGCAGGAGTTGCATATCGTTGAAAACCGTAACCGCTATCGGGTGAACCCACAGGTAGCGCTCGGAACCGCGCAGTGGGTAGACCTTATCCGCTATAACCAGGGCCGCGATAAAGACAACGGTACAACCGCGAATACGCTCGCCGCGGTCGAGGCGCTAAGAGCTCGCGGGTACCGGATCGTCGCTACCACTCCTCATCACGATGCCTACACTCCCGAGACCATCCCGCTCGAGCGAGGCCCGATCGCGCTCTGCTTTGGTAACGAACTCGATGGCCTGAGCGAGGCATGTCTCGAGGCTGCCGACGAGTATCTCCAAATTCCGATGTACGGTTTCGTCGAGAGCTTCAATATCTCGGTCGCTGCGGCGGTTACGCTCAGTAGCGTGACTCGGCGGGCACGGGAGTCGTCGGTGCAGTGGCGAATCGCTCCTAACGAGCGGGCGCTGATCAAGCTACGGTGGCTCAGGACGCAGATCAAGGGCGCACGCGAGATCGAGCGCGCGTTCTACTCGTCGGAGCAGGGCGAGCGGTTGGAAACACAATGACGGTTGAAGGTCTATGACGGTCGAAGAGTACAGAAGCCTGGATGCAACCGGGCTCGCTGAGGCGTGGCGCTCCGGCGATGTTTCGGCGGTTGAGCTGCTCGATTGTGCGATCGATCGCCTCGAACAGGCTAATCCGGGCTTGAACGCCCTCGTTTACACCGACTACGAATCGGCTCGGGCCGTGGCGTCCGAGCTCGATCAACAGCGCGCGGCGGCCGGAGTCGAAGGAATGAGGCCGATGCCGTTTGCGGGCGTCCCATTCCCGGTAAAGGATCTTGGAGTTGAGATCGCCGGGATGCCGTTACGAGCCGGGTGTCGCGGCTGGAGTGGGTATGTGTCGCGCTCTGATTCGCGTTTCGCGCGCCGCTTGCGTAATCTCGGGTTCGTGATATTTGGGAAAACCAACACCTCCGAGTTGGGGCTGTATCCCGTTACCGAAAGCAAGGCGTACGGCCCGTGTCGGAATCCGTATAATCTCAAGTACAGCCCCGGAGGATCCGGCGGCGGAGCCGGAGCCGCGGTGGCCTCCGGTGTAGTCCCGATCGCCGGGAGCAGCGACGGGGGCGGCTCAACACGCACTCCTGCCTCGTGCTGCGGTTTGATCGGGCTCAAACCTTCGTTCGGCACGGTTGCCGACGGGCAAGACCGCTGGTCGGGTATCTCGTCCGAGGGGTGTGTGAGCCGCACGGTCCGCGACACAGCACTGTTTTACGATGCGTTGCATTCCGCCTGTAGCGACGAGCGGCCCGGTTATATGCAGGCACTCGAGCGACGACCAAACGGTCTGCGGGTAGCGTTCAGCACCGCGCATCCGCTCGGGTTCGAGGTTGACCCCGCCTGCAAAGATGCCGTCGCCCGAGCCGCGGCACTCTTAGAGCCGTTCAGCGCCGGCGTCGACGAGATTCCCAGCCCCTATGGGTCCGACCTGTACTCACGCCTCTACCTGCCGGTTATTGCGGCCGAGGTCGCGGCGGATGTTGGGGCGCTCGCGCGTTATCTGAAGCGGCGACCCGGCCCGCGCGATCTCGAGCCCGATACCCGCCTCCTCGGAGAGGTAGGGCGGCGGATCTCGGCGATGCTCTACGTTGAAGCGCGGCGCCAGTGGCGCCGTGTGGCGCTCGAGATCGAGGCGCTGCACGCCGGTTTCGACGTACTCCTGACGCCGGTGCTCGCGACGCCGCCGCCGCCGATCGGAAGCTTAGCGACGAGCCTAAGAGACCAGATGAGTATAGAGTCGCTCACGCGGACACCGATGGGCAGAGGCTTGGCGAGACCGGGATTCGTCGAGAGGCTCGCGCTACGGGTGTTTGCGATCATGCCGTTCACGCCTCCGGCCAACATGACCGGCTGTCCGGCCGTATCACTGCCGATTCATCGTACTGCGGACGGCCTGCCGGTAGGAGTTCAGGCAAGCGCCGCGCGTGGGAACGACCTGGTGCTGCTGCAGCTTGCAGCAGCGCTTGAGAGCGAGGGTGCGTGGAGCACACTCGAGCCGGTGATCTGACGCTACGCGCCGTACTCGAGCATCATTCGTGCGACGGCCCGGTGATCGGTGGGCTCCTGTAACGAGTTCCAAGCGCCGGCGCGTTCAGCCGGTAGAAGATCGGGGTACTGGTTTCGCAGCAGGTAGCGCGCCACCGGGTGGGTAAACTCCGGGTGCCCTTGAAGACTGAGCACTCGACCCCCGATCTGATACGCTGCATAGGGACACAATTCGTCGCCGGCGAGCAGGGCGGCGCCGGGAGGCAGCGTGGTCACCTGGTCTTGATGACTGTACACCAGTGAGAGCTCGGGCTTGCCGAGACGCGCCGCCAGTCCACGGGAAAAAACCGGTACCCGACGCACCCCGACACTCCATCCGTTACGAGATTGAGTTACCGAGCCACCGAGTGCCTGAGCGATGACCTGATGGCCGAAGCACACGCCGATGAGCGGGCGTCCCGCCACGACTGCGCTTCGAATCCAGTGCTCTAACCTTGGAATCCATGGGAGTGTCTGATACGCGCCGGCGCGACTCCCGGTTATGATGAAGCGTTCGCAGTCATAGAGATCGGCCGGCAAGCAGCCGATCTCTACGTCGTACACGCGCATATCGAGCTTTGCGACGTGTTCCGCGAGCAGGTCGTAAAACAGCCCGTCGTACGACCTGACGTCGCTCGGCAGCATCTCGCGGAGGTGATCGCAAAGCAGAAGGCCGACGCGCATCGCGGTTCGTAATACTGCGTTACAACGCCGGGAATACGACCGAGAGCGTGCGTCCGTCACGGATCAGCTCGAGCCGTACCTGTCCATCCGCACCGGCTATCTCGGCGTAGAACTCACCTGCGCCGCCGACCGTCGTATCGTTGACCTCGGTGATCACATCACCCGGCCGCACCCCGGACGCGGCTGCGACGCTGTCGCGCATCACCTCTACCACCACCGCGCCGTCGGTACCGGCATCAACACCGGCCTGGTCGCGGACGTCGTCGGTTAACGGCCAGGCTACCAACCCGGGCCAGAGCGCATCGGTTTCGGCGACTTCGTCTTCGGTTCCCCGTCTACCGAGTGCTACCGAGAGCTCCACGATCTCTCCGTCCCGTACAATCTCGAACTCCGCGGTCTGCCCGGGACTAAGCGCTCCGATCACGCGTTGAAGCTCAACGGTGTCTTCCACCGGTTCGTTGTCGACCGAGATAACGAAGTCTCCAGGTCGTAGCCCGGCATCGGCTGCGGGTGCGTCCTGGTACACCTGCAATACCAGCGAGCCGTCTTGGTCATGAACGCCGAGATCCTCCGCGAGCGCTCCATGTGCGTCGCCGTCGGCGTCGGTGATGCTCACGCCGAGCCATCCATACTCGATCTCGCCGTCCTCAAGCAACTGGGTGACCGCGCCGGCCGCGGTATTGATTGGAATCGCAAAGCCCAAGCCCACGTTTCCACCAGTTTGTGAGCCGGCGATCCAGGTATTGATTCCGACGATCTCACCGCTGAGGTTTACCAGCGCCCCGCCGGAGTTACCCGGATTGATTGCGGCGTCGGTCTGAATGAAGTCGGTGAGCTCCGGGATCTGCCCACCCGGGCCGCCGCGCCGGCCGACCGCGCTGACGATACCGGCGGTCACGGTTGACTCGAACCCGAACGGGTTACCGACCGCCATAACCCAGTCGCCGACGCGCAACGAGTCGGAGTCGCCGAGCTGTGCGACCGGAACTTCAGAGCTGGGGCTGAACTCGAGTACCGCGATATCCATGCGCGAATCACCGCCGATCTTCTCGGCCTCGTATTGGCGGCCGTCGTATAACGAGATCTCGATATCCTCGGCGTCGCCGACGACATGGTTGTTGGTCAAGATATAGGCGCTCCGGCCGTCTGTCTCTATGATCACGCCGGAACCCAGCCCGGGACGCTCGAACTCGCGCTGGTCGCGATCCGGTCCCGGTCCAAAGAAGAACTCGAACGGTGATTGGGGGCCACGTTGCTCAACGGTCTCAACAACCGAGACCTCCACCACAACCGGGAGTACCGCATCGGCTACCTCGGAGAGCGAGTCCTGGCCCGGGGTGCTTCCGGACGGATTGTTGCGTTGAGGTATACTGTCGGAACCATGATTCTGGGCAAAGCGTGTGGCGGGCTCGCTGTTAGGCCCCTGTCCCCCACGCCCCACGAGGAACCCGGCCGAGAATAACACTACCGCGGTCGCTAACGCGAAAAAGGCTATCTTCCAGATGTTTGTCTTCATGCTTAGCTGCTCCGTTGGTTCATGCACGTCTCCGTGCAGTTTGCCCCCAC
>SLBH01000086.1 GCA_007126415.1 Spirochaetales bacterium | reverse complement strand
GACCGAGATGACAGCAAAACACCGGCAAAAGCTGTGGATAACGGTAGTTGCCGCTACCGCGTTACTGATGTCGACCGTTTTGAGCGGTTGCCGCGCGAACGAAACCGAGTCTGCCGTGGAAACCCCGATTGCGGTCCGGGTACAGACGCCCGAGCTGCGCACGCTCGAGCGGCGCATGTCGTACGTCGGCACTGTGTTCGCGGGGCGCGAGGTTAACGTCATCGCGCGTGTTCAAGGCACGGTTGCCGAGATCGCGCCGGCCGAAGGCGAGAGCTTCAGTGAAGGAACGGTCCTCGCGCGCCTCGAGTCGCCGGAGATCGAAGCCTCCGTGCAGCGTCTTGAGGCTGAGCTCGAGTACTGGAGTCGCAGGCACGAAACCGACAAACGACTGGTGGAACGCGGTGCAATACCCGCCGAGCAGGCCGACTCCAGCGAACGGGCCTACCGGAGCGCACGCGCCGGGCTGGCCGAAGCGCAGGCACAGCTCGACAAGACCGTGGTACGCGCCCCGTTCAACGGCACGATGCTCGACCGGCTGGTAGAGCCCGGTCAACCGCTGATGCCGGGGCAGCCGCTGGTTATGATCGGCGACCGTTCGCGCGAGATCCGCGTTGAGGTCGTGGAGGAAGACTTGGAGCGCGGAGTGCGGGCCGGCACCGAGGCGGTGCTTAGGCTGCCCGGTAGCGTTGCGGTCGAAAGCACAGTACGCAAGATCTCTTCGGTCTCATCCGGGCCGGCGCGCAGTTTCACGGTAACGATTCCGCTTCCGCAAGGCGTCGAACCGATGCCCCGTAAAGGTACGTCGGTTCGCACCGAGTTCATCCTCGAACGCTCCGAAGCGACGGTCGCGGTGCCGGTGCGCGCGATAGCGGGCCGTGATCGCAATCCGTACCTGTTCGTAATCTCCGACGGAGTTGCCCGGAAACACGAGGTAACGCTCGGCGTGACCGAAGGCGGCTGGGTGGCGGCCGGGTTCGCATGGAACGGGGTCGATCCGGTGGCAATCACCAACGTAAGCGGCCTACGCGACGGCGCGCGCGTGTTCGCCGTACCCGCAGAAGGAGCCGAGTAATGGCGATTTCGGACTACTCACTCAACAATCGATACACGATCTACCCCCTATTTATCGCCGCAGTGATCTTTGGACTGCTCGCGTATTTCAACCTCCCGATCCAGCTGTTTCCCGACACCTCACCGCCGCTGGTGAGTATTCTCACCTCGTATCCCGGCGCCGCCGCCGAGGACGTAGCCGATCTGGTCTCGGACCCTATCGAAGAGGAAGTCGCCGGGCTCGAAAGCGTCACCCGGGTGAGCTCCACCTCGCAAAGCGGCCTCTCTCTGGTCTCGGTGGAGTTCCGCTACGGCCACTCGGAGGATATCGCTGCGGTTGACGCTCAAAACGCCGTCTCGCGTATTCGTAACACCCTTCCCGAGGGGATCGGCGAGCCTCAGGTGCTTAAGATCTCGACCGCCGACCGGCCGGTGGTGACGATGGGGCTCTCCGGTGAGAACATGACCGAGGTGCGGCGTCTGGCCGAGGACGTGCTTGCGCCCGAACTGCAGCGCGTTGCCGGGGTGGCGTTCGTGGACGTATTCGGCGGCCACAGCCCGGAGCTCTCGGTTCGGGTAGACCGCACGCGCCTCGATGCGCACAACCTTCCGCTCGGCGCGGTGGTAGAGGCGATTCGCACGCACAACGTCAGCCTGCCTGCCGGCGAGATTCGCAGCGAGGGACGACAGTACAGCTTCAGGCTCGATCACCGGAGCTCCTCGGCGGACGAAATCGCCGCGATTCCGATCACCACCCCTACCGGCCAACGCGTGTTGGTCGGAGATCTGGCGGTGGTGGAGGACGGTGCCGGCGAAGACCTCTCGCGCTTTCGCGTCGACGGGGAAGCGGCGATTGCGATGCAGGTGTTCAAACAGAGCGATGCCAACACCGTAGATGTCGTAGGCCGAACCCAAGCGGCGTTCGACACGATCCGAGATCGGTATCCGGAAACGTCGTTTGTGCTTGCCGACGAGAGCGCCTCGTTCACCGAGCTGGTGGTACAGAACATGCTCGGCGCTGTCGGGCAAGCGCTGGTGCTTGCAACCGTGATAATATTCCTATTTCTCGGCAGTTTTCGGCGAGGGCTGGTGGTGGCAATATCGATGCCGATGTCGTTCCTGCTCACCTTCGCCGGCATGATGCTGTTCGGCATTCAGGTCGACCTCGTGACCCTCACTGCGGTGATCCTCTCGGTCGGCATGGTGGTCGACGCCTCGGTGGTCGTGTTGGAGAACATCACGCGCCATTATCATGAGCGCAACCTCACGCCGTTCCAGGCTGCGCTCGAGGGGGCGAAGGAGATTCAGTTCGCGGTCATCGCCGGAAACGCCACAACCATCACGGTGCTGATTCCTCTGCTGTTTCTGTACGGTTTCGTCGGCGAGACATTTGGTCCGCTCGCGGCGACGATGATCATTGCATTCTTGTCGTCGCTGCTGGTCGCACTCGCGCTGGTCCCCATTCTCACGATGATGGTAACCGGAGAGGGCGGCCGATTCGAACGCTTCGCGAAATACCTTTCGCGTCCATGGGCATGGCTCATGATCCGGGTGCAACACGGGTACGCGCTGATGCTCAGAAGAGCCTTGCGTCGACGCTGGATGGTGCTGATCGCCGCGCTCGCGGTGTTCGCCGCCGCCGGCGTTACGCTAGGCTCGCTCGGCATGGAGATGCTGCCTCGCATGGACAGCGGCGAGACCTTCATCACCGTAGAAACGCCGTCGGGCTCTTCGCTCGGGGAAACTGAGCGCGTGGTCGCGGAGGTGGAGGCGGTGATTCGCCGTGAGCCGGAGCTCGATCGGCTCTCCACGCAGATCGGATTTGAGCCGGGAATGCGCTCGTTCGGCGGCGGAGGCGTTCAGGGCCCCACGCAGGGCTATATGACGGTGGTCTGGACGCCCCGCACCGAGCGCAAAGAGACGATTTGGCAGATTCAGGATCGTGTGCGCGAACGGCTTGCCGAGGTGCCGGGAATCGAGAACCTCGTGGTACGTGAATCCGGCAGCACCGCCGTGGCTACCACCGCTTCCTCGGTAGTGGCGAGTCTGCGAGGCCCCGACCCGCTCGTGCTCGACCGCCTCGGCGAGGAGGTCCTCGCGACGGTGGACGCGGTCCCCGGCACGGTCAATACCTACCGCAGCTGGCGACGCGATCAGCGTACCGTTACCTACTCGGTAAACGCCGAACGCGCGCGCGAGCTCGGCCTCTCACCGAGCGCGCTATCGCGGGAGCTGGTTCAGTCGCTCGACGGCGCGCCGGCGGGGATCTACCGCGGTGCCGGCGACGAGAAAACGCCGATCCGCGTTCGCTACGCCGAGGAGTATCGCCGCACGCGCGAAGACGCCGCGGCGGTCCGTGCGTTCGCGGAACGCGCAGGCGTCGCGGTGCCGGTAGGAACGGTCACCGAGAGTCGCGAAACCGTTGTGCAGGGCCTCGTTACTCGCGAGAACCTAGAGCCGACCCTCGATATCCTCGCGCTACACGGCGACCGGCCGCTCAGCTTCGTAACGCAGGATGTGGAACGTGCGCTCGCAGAGATAGAGATCCCCCACGGCTATAGCCTCACACTCGAAGGCGAAGAACAGGACATGGCCGAGGCGCGCGAGGAACTCGCCGGCGCGCTCGCGCTCGCGTTGATCGCGGTGTATCTGCTCTTGGTGGCGCAGTTCAAGTCGTTCGGACACCCGCTAACGGTACTCGCCGCCGTACCCCTGAGTTTGATCGGCGTCGCCGCGGCGTTGTGGATCGCCGGGATGCCGGTTTCGATGCCGGTGCTCGTCGGCCTTATTCTGCTGGTCGGTATCGTGGTCAATAACTCGATCATCCTGATCGATTTCATACGGCAACGTCGCGAAGCAGGCGACGACCGGCGAACCGCGATCGAGTCCTCGGTGGCCGCGCGCTTTCGCCCGATCATGATGACTTCGCTCTCGACGATCGTGGGAATGACACCGCTCGCTATGGAATGGGCGCTCGGCGCGGAGCGGTTCTCGCCGCTTGCCGTAGCGGTGATCGGCGGGATGACCGCAGCGACCTTCCTCACGATGATCGTGATCCCGGTGCTCTACTCGGCGATGGACGATCTGGGTCAAGCGATTGCTCGGAAGCTGAACGCGGGAGGCTGATCAGCACGGCGCCGCCGGACCACCTCCCGCTCAGAGCTGCTTGACCGCCGGCATCTCGCGCGGGTTGGGAGCCTTCACCACGAAGAACTCCAGCGCCTCGGGGCGTTCGTTCGTGACGCGCATCTTGGTGTTGAACGGAATCGCCAGGATCTCCCCGGCCGGGTGTTCATTCGCGGGTTCGTCCTCCAGCGCGAGGGTCATCGAGCCGCGCACGATGATCATGTACGCGTTCGAGTTCGAAACATGCACCGGTACTTCCGTACCCTGTATCAGGATCATGTGGTTTAACGCCACGTTGTCGTCGTCGATCACCCGTTCAATCTTCCTTTCCTGCGCTTGGGTGTCGAGTCGTGTGTAGTGAAATACCTTCTCGATCATGTTGCCTCCTCCGTAGCCGGTGTAGTCTCCCAACGCCGCAGGATGCGCTCGGCAATAGTTCCCATGAGCGCCGCCGCAGCGAGGGTAAGCAAAAACCGTGTGGCCGTAAATGCCGGCCCGAGAAACCGCAGCTCGATAATCTCCTGCGGGAGTTTGATCGAGGCCCAGGCGGTGAGAAACGCGATCATGTTGGCCGTTCCGGCACCTTTCGCGCGCATCGCCTTGACGAGCGGAAACGCCACGTACAGCGGGCCGGTAGGCAGTGAGCCGAGCGCAACCGCGAGAAAAAATCCCCGAACACCGCTGCCGGCGCCGAGGTGCCGCACAATCAACTCCTGCGAGACGAACACCGCAAACAGGCCCATCAAGATCACGACCGCCGGGAGTATCGAGAACATCTCGAGCAGGAAACCCCGCGAGCTCTCGGCCACCGCCGGAGCCCGCTCCGGGAAGAGGTACAGCAGCACCGCTGCAGCCGCGGCGACGGATACAAAGAACACCAGATCGCCCCGCGACACCGGAAGCCTGCGCCGGGCCGAACTCTGCGGGCTTCGGTTCTGCGCATTCGGAGCCTCGTTCGTGTCCACCCGATTCATAGTCATAAAATCCTCCCCATCAGCACCGCGATTACCAGCGCAAACACGACCCCGAGCGCGTTCCGCACAACGGTCAGTTTCACGCCCAGCTCGCGCAGCTCCACCGGCAGCGTGACCGTTCCGATCAGGGTGAGGCTGGTGATGAACGCCGCTACCGCGCCCACCGAGGCGCCGGCCTGCAACAACGATGCGGCGAGCGGGAACGCGATCAGCGCCGGCACGAACAACACCGCTCCGATGCCGGCCGCCACCGCCAGGCCGACCGGGCCGCTCTCCTCGCCGATCATCGCCGCAATCGTCGCGGGCGGTACGAATCCGAGCAGCAGCCCGATCAGCAAGATGATCGCGAGCATCATCGGCAACAGCCCGACAAAGGCGCGCACCGCAATCGCCAGCGCCCCGCGCGCGCCGGCCGGACGTTTGATGAACGCCGCGCCTAACGCGAATAACGCGAAGGCGTTGATGATGACAGTGGTAACTCCCATGATACTTCTCCCGCTGCGCTACTCGGTCGCTTCTTCCGCCCCGGGGTGCCGCCCTCGGCGGGACCTCTCGGGTATCTCGGTGAATCGCTGCCGAAAATGCTCGAGCGTTCGAATGCGGCGCTCGGCTGTGCGGTCCCAAGCGGCAAGTTGCGCCTCACCAGCCTCGGTGAGAGCGTAGACCTTGCGCGCCGGCCCGCCGGCCCCGGGCTGCAGTTCGGAACGAACCGCCCCGGCGCGTTCCAGCTCCCGCAGCATGCGATACACCACCGTCGCGTCCGGCACCATATCCTCCGGGACTTCGCGCGCGAGCCGCCGCACCAGCTCATAACCGTGATCGTGGCGCTCCTTCAGCAACAGCAACAGCACCGCCTGCACGATACCGTGCACCCGCGGCTCACCGCAGTGACAAATCCCGTCTTTCCGAACGCCCGATGATTTCCGCACGATCGCACCTCCCTCCGCGACCACCGTTCTTGTCGCCGATGAGTATTAGAAACATAGTATCATTACTGATATATAGTCAATAGTAAGCTATGTGATATCAGCCATACGCGGCCCGGGGCTGCGCGGCCCGGCGCTACGCCGGATGCCGCTGCATCATGCGCTTGATCCACCGGCACGCGAGGCGGTAGTCTCTCTGCGGGCGAAGGTGGCTGCAGGTTGAAACGACGCCGGCTCCGCGCCGCCCTCCGGCCGGCCCGACCGGCCCGGCCGCGCAACGCGCGTTTGCCGGACATTGGACACGCACGAGGCAGGCAGTTGAAACCATGAGCCCGCGCAAACGAAACACCCCGCTCGCCCCGGTCACGATCAGCACCGAACACTGTACGCCGGAGGTGAAGCAGCAGATTATTGAAGCGCTGCCGCTTCTGGTGGACCTCTCGTCCGAGGAGCGTCGCAGTGTATCGCCGGTATTTCGTGAGATCGGGTTCGCGGCGGGTGAACGGATCGCCATAGAGCCTGTGACCCTCGGGGAAGCGGGCTCCTCCTCGCAGCCGGTGCTGTTTCTCGTAGGTGCCGGGCTGGTAAAGCTCTTGCGCACCGACTACGACGGTCGCGACGTGGTGCTGGAGTTTCTCGTCACCGGAGACTTATTCGGCGGCGCGGTAGGTGCCGACGAGGACGACCTTGCGGTTGCCCACACCGCGGTCTGTGCGTTTGCCGTGACCGGACGCGACCTACAGGCGTTGTTCGCGCGCCGGCCGGCGGTGGCCTCGCGCATGATTGAGTTCACCGCTGCGCGCGTTCGTAGGTTGCACGAGCGGCTCCATCTGTTGACCGGCGCGCCGGCGCGCAGCCGCGTACTCGCAACGCTGCGAAGCCTCGCCGAGAAGCTCGGCAAACCAACCCCGGAAGGGCTCTTGCTCGAGATACCGCTCTCGCGCGACGATCTCGCCTCCCTCAGCGGGACAACCACCGAAACCGCGAGCCGCGTGGTCAGTGCGCTCCAACGCGAAGGGCACCTTACCTCCGGCAGGCGCCGGATCACGCTGAAAGACGGTTTTCCGCGTTCACCGGGACTCGATTGATACAGATCATAGAACGCCGCTGCGGAGTTTGAGATCTTGGTCGTAGATTCTCGTTCGCAATGAACGATTTGAGGAGGACCACGATGAAGACCATTCTACGCAGTAACGATCTAACCTGCCCGAGCTGCATCGCAAAGATCGAGACAACGCTGCTCGCGATGCCGGGCGTCACCGCAGCTAAGGTGCGCTTCAACTCGGGCCGTATCGAGGTGGAGCACGACGAAAAGGCTGCCGACCTCGAAGCTCTGCGCGCCGCGGTTCGCGCTCTCGGCTACGAAACCGAGGAGTCGCCGCTATGACACGCACGCAGTATCTCAAAAGGACCACGGCGCTTGCAGGCGTACTGGCCGCGCTCGGCACGGTGTTCTGGTATGCCGGAGCTCCGTGGTTTGAAGCGGCGGGCGTGATGCTCCGGCCGGACGCGATGTTGCTGCTTCCGGCGACCGTAGTCGCCGGCGCCGATATCGCGCGGCGAGGCATTGTGGCGCTGCGCCGCCGGCACCTCGGCATAGAATTACTGGTAACGGTGGCGGCGATAGGCGCGATCCTGCTTGGAGAGTATTTCGAGGCGGCCGCGGTAACCTTCCTGTTCGCGCTCGGCGGCATGCTCGAGAACCGCGCGATGCGAAAAACCCGCGACGCACTGCGCGACCTTTGGCAGTCGGTACCGAGTACCGCAGCGGTGCTCCGCGACGGCGTCGAATACACGGTTGCGCTGCGCGAGCTTGAGCCCGGCGACACCGTTGTTGTGCGACCCGGCGAACGCATTCCGGTGGACGGACGTATCAAGCACGGTGAGAGCTCGGTTGACGAGAGCACCATAACCGGCGAGTCGGTTCCTGCCGAGAAGGGCTCCGGCAGCACCGTGTTCTCGTCCACCGTTAATCAGAACGGCGTGCTTTACGTGACCGCGGAACACGTAGGTTCCGATACCGCAGTCGCGAGGATCATCGCGCGCGTCGAGGAAGCCCAAGACTCTCGTACCAGCAGCGAACGCGTGATCGATCGCTTCGCCCGCTACTATACCCCCGCGATTCTCACCGGTAGCCTGATCTACTACTTAGTAACCGGGAACCTCCAGATTGCACTTACGCTGCTGGTGGTCGCTTGTCCGGGAGCGCTCGTGATTGCCGCACCGGTGGCGGTGATCTCGGCAATCGGCCGCGCTGCCAAACGCGGCGTTCTCATCCGCGGAGGAAGCGAACTCGAGACCGCAGCCGCGGTCGATGTGTTTGCTACCGACAAGACCGGTACGCTCACCGCCGGGAAACTCGGCGTAGCACGCTTGCTGGTGTACGCGACGGCAACAACGGCACGATCGGTTTCCGGCGTGATACCGGTAGACGCCTCCCAAACCCCGAAGGCCGGCGAGGACGAGCTATCGCTTCTCGCCTGGGCGGCGATCGCCGAAGGCCCTTCAGAGCACCCGATCGGGCGCGCGATCCGCGCGCACGGCGAGAATCTGCTCGGCCCACTCCCGCACGGCGAACAGTTCCGTTACGAGACCGGCCACGGCGTAAGCGCGGTACACGCGGGTCGCACTGTCCGCGTCGGGCGCCCGCCGCAGGACGATCCGGCAGCCGAAGAGCTGAGCGGCGACGGCATGACCGCGGTCGCGGTCTCCCTCGACGGTACCCTCCTCGGGTTGATAGCGCTCGCCGACCGGGTCCGGGAGGACGCGCCCGAAGCGCTCGCCGAGCTCAGAAACGGGGGCGTCGAGCGCCTGCTGCTGCTCACCGGCGACAATCCCTCGGTCGCCCGTTCGGTAGCCGAGGAGGTTGGAATTGATGAGGTCCATGCCGGTCTCCTGCCGGAGGAGAAGCTTGCCCTGATACGCGAGCTGCAGTCCTCCGGGTATACCGTGGCGATGCTCGGTGACGGAATCAACGACGCTCCGGCCCTGACCGCCGCCGATGTTGGAATCGCGATGGGGGCCGCCGGCAGCGACCTCGCGGTTGAGTCCGCCGATCTTGCCCTCATGTCCGACCGCCTTCGGGCCGTTCCGGAAGCCCTTGCCGGGGCACGCAAGGCGGTGCGAATCATTCGTGAGAACCTTGCAATCGCGACCGTAACCGTTGTGCTCCTTCTCAGCGGCGTACTGCTCGGTTGGGTTCATATGGCCGGGGGAATGCTGATTCACCAGGGCTCGATTCTGCTGGTGATTGCAAACGGACTGCGACTGCGTCGATAATGGGACCGATCTCGCATGAGAAGTCACCGGTTCCGGCGCACGCAGCCGAGGTTCTCGGTCTCGCGGTGCCGCTCCGCGAGTGATTCGGTTGATCAGGGACCACAGTAATGCGGATTCTGCGTTCCAACACGATACTGTACTGCCGACGCTGGGAAGAGACGGCGGCGTTCTACGAGCACGGGGTTCGCCTGCCGGTGCTCATGCGCAAGGACTGGTTCGTGGAGTTCCGCCTCGCAAACGACGCCGCCTTGAGTGTGGCCGATGAACGCCGGGCGACGATACCGTCGGCCGGCGGGCACGGCATAACGATCAGCCTGCGGGTGGAAGACGCCGAGGCAACTCGCGCGGCTCTACTCGAGGCTGGGCTGGAACCGGACCCGCTGCGCACCAGTTGGGGGTCGCCGGCGTTCTTCCTGCGCGATCCCGAAGGCAACAGGCTGGAGTTCTGGTCCTAAACCTCAGTTTCCCCACGCACGCGGCGAAGCGCGTCAAGTGTGGCTCTGTCGCCCTCGGTGCTGCGGGTAACCACGGCATCGCCGTCAGCCACGCCCTCAACTCCCTCAACGCCGTCACCATCGGCACCACCGCCTTCGAACGCGCTGTGATTCTCGCTGTGCTGTCTCAGCGTATTCATCGGAAAGAGCGCCATGCTATTCGCCACGAGATCTGTGAACGGATCGGCGAGCAGTTCGTGGCTTGAACGTTCGTATACTCAGTGTGTCTGTTTCGGTATCAAGGTGGAGCTGCGATTTCGCGCATTCGCGGTAGAGCCTCCGGCGAGCCGGGCTATGCGAGCCGGGCTAACTCTGGCGGCGCATCCGGCGTCGATGATATAATTACAATCAATGAGACTCAGCGAGCACGAAAAGCAGGTGATAAAAGATGCCGTTCACCGGGTTGATCCCGATGCGGAGATATGGCTATTCGGCTCACGCGTCGACGATCGGCGCCGTGGCGGCGATATCGACCTCGCCGTGCTGTCTCAATGCATTCATCGCAAAGAGCGCCATGCTATTCGCCACGAGATCTGTGAACGGATCGGCGAGCAAAAAATAGATCTGGTGGTGGGCCCGGATCTCGATCATCCTATGCTTGCCCTTGCAATTGAGAAGGGAGTGCCGCTTGGCGAAAAGAACCGCGTCGTTTGAACTCCTTAAAGGTGCGTTGGATCAACTCGAGGCGAGCACCTCGTGGCTTGAGCGTTCGTATACGCAGTGCGTCTCTGTCGGAATCAAAGAGAAGTACGCCGCTGAGGAATACGATCGCTACGAGAACCTTACCTCTCGTTACGCGCGTGTCGCGGATCTGATCGTGCATAAGGTTCTGCGCAGCATCGACGCTGTTGAGCTTATGGAGCCCGGATCGATCATCGACACCGCGAATCGGGCCGTGGCGCGCGGTCTCGTGGACTCGGTCGAGACTCTCCGGGGGTTCAAGGACCTTCGGAACGACATCGCTCATGAATACAAGACCGATGATCTCGCGGAGTTGTTTTCCGATGTGCTGCAAGCGACTCCTGAGCTTCTGGCTCTTGCGCGGCGTATTCTCGATTACGGTCAAGGGCTGTTCGACGAGTGACGGTGGGCGACAAGAACATCGTGATCGCGCCTGTTACGGCCTATTCGCGTGCCGCGATGCGACTCTGCAGCTCTTCGTATACATACACCAAATGCGCGAGCCAGGCGAGTGCGATACCGACCAGAACAAGTGTCATGCCGCGCTCATGCAAGCCGGGCTGCAGTCCGGTGTGCGCGATCAGCATCAGCAGAAACCCAACGAAGTAACATGCTACTTTGGCCCGGCCCACGATGCTCGGAGTCGGCATGCGCACTTTATCCTCGAACCAGTACCACGCCACATACAGGAGATACATAAGGTCCGGCAGTACAATATGCAGAATGAGTATCGACGGGACCGCCCCGGCGGCGTAGAGATAGTACAGCACCCCGAGCGCCAGAATCTTGTCGGCTATGGGATCAACGAACTTGCCGAACCCGGTGACCTGATCGCGCTTGCGTGCTATCACACCGTCGGCGGCGTCGCCCAACGCCCCGATCGCGACCACGGCGAGCGCCACCGCCGGGCTCGTGAGCGTGGGAAAGAACAGCGCCAGCGAGATCACGAGGCGCACCACGGTTATGTGGTTAGGACGGATCCGCCGCGGGGTGAAGCGCAGAACCTTGATAAACGCGTCGTCTCTGAGTTGCGTCTCGGAGTTCGTCAACTCGGTTAGCCGCGAAAGCAGGCGACTTTGCATGCCGTATCATCCGGCGCGGCCGGAGTTGTGTCAACCACGCGCCGCTGCACGCGCCGCTGCCGTTACACCGTCAGCGCGGTGAGCAGTTGCGCGGTGAAGTACAGAACCATCACGAGCGGCTCAAGCCCGATGCCCCGTTTTACAAAGCGTTCAAACGCAAGAACCGAGTCGGACACGATGAATAAAAGCATGGCTACAAGAATCAGCGCCACCCGTGAATCGGGGAACTGTATCAGCTGCTCGGCCGCCAGCCATCCGGTAGACACCAAGACGACGGTGTAAACCGCGACAGGCCATCGCAGCTGAGCGTCCATGCGGGACCAGAGCCCGATGATCCAAACGCCGGCGTAGAACGCAAAGGGAATCACGAGCACCGGCGAGACCCGTACGCCGGCGATCGTCGCCAACGCAGGCAGGTACACGAGGTGCGCGAAGAGAAAGCATACTCCTCCAAGCATAATCCGGCGGGGAGTCTGTGGAAACATGAGAAGCGCGTCGCCCCCGATCGAGAACCCGAGCCGCACCGCAACTGCAGTCTGATAGAAGCGGGATACCGGCTCGGGAGCTACTGTCGAGAGAATCAGAATAAGGAGCGTCGTCAGCGGCTTGAGGAGATAAACAACCTTCCTGCGCCCGGCCGCCTGGGCGCCTGCCGTGGCGAGAGCGCAGAGGATAACGAACGCAGTCAACAGCAGTTCGGCGGTACTCATGGGAAGCCCGGTCAGACTACCATGTTACCGCTTCAACCGGAAGGCAGCCGTGCGGCCATTTTCGCGATCATATCTGCCGGCGCCGCGGTTTCGCGAGCGCCCTGCCGGGGCCCGAGGCCCGGCTGCGGAGGCCCGAGGCCCGCCGGCAGGCGCTTGCATCCCGAGCGGAGATTCCCTATCATTTGATACGCGTTGTGCCGGCAGTGGTCGCCGCACAGATGCGCGGAGAAGATACCGTCTTTTCCGATCCCATTACAGACGACGCGAACGGATCGCAACGTTGATGCGTGTTCTTTGCCCGGCGCGCGCCGGAGTCCTCATCTGCTTCGTCTCCTTACTTTTCGCCCTGCGGCCGTCGCTGCCGGTGCAGCCGCTGCACGCTTCCGGCGGACAGGTTCTCGAGCTCAGGCACACCGAACGTCTTGAACCTCACGAGACTGAGGAGATCGTCGGCGAGCTGTTCGGCGACCGCCCAGCGCCCGAGGCACGCTACGACATAGACGCCTACATCATGCGTTACACGAGCTACTATCCGAACGAGGGCAGGCCTAACGGAGGCACGGCCAACGAGGACGAGGCCGGTATCACGGCGCAACTGTTCGTCCCGCGCCGTGACGATCCCAGCCCGCTGTACCTCTTCGCTCCGGGGACAACCGGGCTCGTGGACGCGTGCCGACCGTCTCGCGAGCATATCGTCGGCATCCACTGGGGCCTGTACCGTGCGCACGTGCTTGCGTTTGTGAGCAAAGGTTTCATCGGGCTGTTACCCGACTACACCGGCTTCGGCGAGCCGAGCAGGCTGCAGCCGGTATTTCACGCCCGTACCGAAGCTAAGATGATGCTTGACGGTGTGCGCGCAGTGGGTGAGGCGAGTTCCGGAGAGCTCTTGCCGCCCCTCGCCTCTGAAAGGGTGTTTCTTGCCGGGTTTTCTCAGGGCGGTCACGCGGCTTTTGCAGCCGCCGACTACCGCGAGGAGTACGCTCCGGACGTGGAGATCGCGGGTATCGTCGGCTATGGACCCACAACCGATATGCCCACGCTGTTCCGTGAGTTCCCCGTGGTTGCCCCGATGGTGATCAAGATGTTCGGCGAGCTCTACGGCAGCGAGCGTTTCCCGGCCGAAGCTATGCTTCAGGAGCGTTGGGAGGAGGACCTCGAGCATCACGTCACGCGTCAATGCATCGGTTCCATGCAGTCGTTCTATCCGTGGAATGCCCGCGAGCTGTTCCGGGAAGAGTTTGCCGAAGCGTTGTTTGGCGGCCGCCTCGAACAGGAGTTCCCCGAGATCTACCGCATCATGCGCCGTAACTCACCGGGGCTTACCGGTCACGGCGTGCCGGCGTTAATTCTGCAGGGTGCCGACGATATCGTCATTTCGCCGCAGAGTCAGGAGCGCTTCGTAAGCGCGCTTCGCGCCGCCGGGAGCGAGGTGCAATACGAGTTCTATCAAGACGCTCGTCACGATACCCGCCAAGTAGGGTTTCCCGACGTTCTCGAATGGATAGGGAGGTAAGAGATGGAGGCAGATCAGATTCAGCAGACAAAGCAGCTACTCGTAAGCAGCCTTCGCGGCGAAGGGGCTCACCTTAGCCTTGAAGCCGCGGTGGCGGAGTTCCCTAACGAGCTGATCAACACCATGCCGCCGAACGTGCCCTACACGTTCTGGCACCAGCTCGAGCACATCCGAACGGCGCAAGAAGATCTCCGACGCTATGCCGCCGACCCGCAACACGTTTCGCCGCCGTGGCCGGAGGGCTACTGGCCGGCTCCGGATGAGCAGGCCGACCGCAGCGCCTGGGACAAGACCGTGCAGGCGATCATCCGCGACCGCGAGAGTTTTATCGCGTTTATCAGCGAACCGCAGCGCGATATCTTCGCGCCGACGGATCATATGGCCGGCGGCAGCGTGTTTAGAACCGCCCTGCTTGCGATCGACCACACCGCGTACCACCTCGGGGAGTTCGTCATGGGGCGCCAAATTCTCGGCTATTGGCGCTCGGAGTTTCTTCCCGCCGTCGATCAATGACAACTGCGGGGCGGTGCGGCCGGCGGCAGCGAGAATGCAACGAACTACCCGGCAATTGATGAGGTTGAAAGGGTGACTCAAGATGAGTAGTGAGGCCCAAGGTACGCTGTGCGGAGTGTCTAAGAATCGTTTCGGCGCGAATGCATCTGCTCAAGCAGCGAGGTCAGTTGCTTGGTATCGGATGTAAGCGCGATTGAGATGATCTGAATCAACAAGCTCTGCTTCTGTGGGTCAAGATACTGCGTCCCTGATTCGCCGGGGATCTTGGCAACGGCTTCGCGGATCTCTCGCAGTTCGTGGGTGATCTCCGGGAGTGCTTGAGCTACGTTGTCGTCGACAGGGGCGCGCTTGGCGTCTTTGGCTTCTAATGACGGTGCGGACTCGTCTTGCTGCACAATCTCATCGATTTGCCCGTGCAGGTAACGCGCGTCGATCCGGTGCGTATCGACTATTTTGAACAGCAACTCGGCCGAGGGCGCGCGCTTTCCGTTTTCAACAAGCGATATCTTCTGCTTCGTGGTCCCGAGCGACTCCGCGAACTGCTTGCCGCTCATGCGTAGATACCGGCGTACGGCGCGAATCCGAGTCGCGATACAAGGGGCGTTTTGGCTCATAGGCGTTCCTCGGCGAGCGAAAGAATCAAAGAGTTGAGAAAACGGCAAATCATTACGCTGAGGTCATCTATCTGTTGACAAGCGTCGCCTTTTACAGTACTATCTCGCCACCTACAATCTATCTGTATCCCTCGTTTCAAGTCAACTATGTTTTGCGGTCGGGGTGCATCCGTAGTCTCTACGCCGATGCTTTAGGGCTTGTGGCTTGTCCGTGCCCGCCGCCGAAAACCTCGCACACCCCGTAACCCGGGTAACCCTGCCGTTTTTGGTTTCCAAAATGTTGACGGTTGTTGTCGCTTGGTGTTACCGTTACTACGTATCGATATAACATCACCGCGCCTGCATCACGGCCGAACGCCGCACTCGTGACGGATAGTAACACAGATTAAGCGTTCGCCGGTCTAAGCAGCTTCAGTTTTTTCATTCGATTTCAAGAAGTCGCAGAAAAATACCAAGCCGCTGCAGGCAGCATCGGCGGCAAGCGAACTCACGGCAACGGACGAGCGCGGTAGCGCGGTGGCCTGTCGTTGCGCGTGAACCGGGAGAGGTAGCTATGACAGTTAAGAACATGCGACTGGGAACCAAACTCGTTGGGGGATTCTTGCTCGTGGCGCTCATCGTCGTCGCGGTCGGCGCCGTGAGCTGGATCGGCGCGCGGCATATGGACGACGCGATAGAGGAGCTCGGAACCGTCCGTTTGCCGAGTATCGAGGCGCTCTTGAACACCCGCCTCGCAACCGAGGAGGCGATCAGTGCGCAGCGCGCGCTCCTCTCGGAGCAGGTGGACGCCTCGGCGCGGGCCGAGCAGATGCAGGATCTTGAGCGCGCCCGCGACGAGCTCTATGCGCACTGGGAGGCGTTTGAGCAGCTCTCGCTTACCGCCGAGGAACGCGCGCTCTTGCCACAGGTGGAGGACGAGCTTGCCGAGTGGCGAGTGCTCAATGAGCGGTGGCTGGAGCTGAGCGAGGAGTT
>SLBH01000254.1 GCA_007126415.1 Spirochaetales bacterium | reverse complement strand
TGTGATCGGCATAAGCGGCGACAGCGAGGCGAGCCATCAGAAGTTCAGGGACAAGTACGGGCTTCCGTTCTATCTGCTCGCCGATCCGGAGAAAAAGGTCATCGAGCAGTACCAAGCTTGGGGCGAGAAAAAGATGTACGGCAAGATATTTCCCGGCACCTTGCGCGTGACGTACGTGATAGACGAGCACGGCACAATCGTTAAGGCGTTTTCGAAAGTGAAGGCCGACGAGCACGCTTCGGAGGTCTTGCCGTACCTGTAAAGCTTCATGAGCTCGCGCTGCGCTTAGCCACCCAGCCGCGCCCAGGCAAGCCCGAGGTACTCGTACCACGCGCGCTCGGTGTTGCGAAGCGCACAGGTGCTCGGAAGAAGCCCCCATGCGCTAGCGTCGCGCCCTTCGGCCTCCCCGTTGGGGCAGCGCAGGCCCGGGCAATCACCAACAGCCCAACAGCCCCACAATCACCGTCAACGAAACTGGGAACAGAACTCTCGATAACGGAGTCTAGAGCACAAAGATTGGCGCACTGGCATTAGTACCTGAACCAATGTCTAGAGCGTACGCGTTTCAGGGCCGACGGTCCAGCCGCCGTCCGGAGAAAACACTACCAAGCGCAGTCTTCCTGCGGATAAATATTAGTGAATTAGTATTGAATATTGACTTATAAAGGCGATAAGCTATCGTTTGGGGGTGAGATATGTACAGCAAACGTGTTCTTATTCTGCTTTTCGGTGTTTCCGCAGTTGCTTTCACCGGGTGCGAAGGAATGTTCACGCCGGAAGTAATCAATGAAGTCAACGAAATCAATGAACGGAACGACGGAGAAACGACGCAGCCGATCCATGCATACGTGCAATTTGAAGGCCTTGAGGGCGAAGCTTCTACCGAGGGCTACGAAGGCTGGAGCCGGTTTTTTTCGCTCGAAGACGGGGTCACCAACGTGCCGGAGTTGTTCGGCGGAGACGGACCGGGGAATCCGGAGTTCGAGCCGATCAGGCTCGTCAAGGAACAAGACACCGCGTCACCCGGATTGTTCCAGAATCTTGTACAGTCTAAACATATGCCCACAGCGTCTATCGCGGTACTGCGCGACACCCAAGATGGCCCGTTTGAGTACTACCGCTACGACCTGGAAACCGTCTCCGTCTCGGCCTATCAGTTGGGGGAGCCGGTTCATCAGGACGGAACCCCGACCGTGGTAATTGAACTGGCGTTTACAAAGATCACGATCACCTACACGCCGCTGGAGGAACACGGCACGCCGGGACCGTCGATTACCGCATCGTGGGATCTACTCGCGCAGACCGAATAAGCGCCGGCGCTAAGCGCGGGGTCAAGGTGCGCCCCTCGCGATACCGGTACGCACGGCGCGCTGCGGGCCCCGCGGTGCGTGCTAATCGGCACTAACCGCGACCGCGCGGCTCGCCGGCCCTCACTACCGCCGCCACAAACGTACGAAAGTCTTCGAGTCGCGTGGTGATAAGTTCGTATACGCGGTGCCAGTCGATCCGTTCGTATTCGTGCACCGAGATGTTGCGGAAGCCCACCGCGCGACGAAGCCGCTCCGCAAGCTCCCGGTCAATAACGGCGAGATCGGCCAGAACGTTGAAGGTTTCGGCCATTGTTAGAGGCGCCTGCGATCCACGCTCGGCGATGAGATGCGCGGCGAGGTCAACAGATAGCTGAATTGCGCGCTGCAGATTGACCGAGACGATGTCCTGCTTATCGTAATCGGCCGCGAGAGCCTCGGCGTCGGGCGGGGTGTGTGCGGTGATCCTCTCGAGGCAGCGGCGGATTGAGTCTATCTTGGCGTCGCAAAGGTCATGATCCATCAAGGAAGCGCTCCCTGGTTACACGCCTGATCATGCGGATGTTCGGGAGCATGTCGGCGTCGAAATCAAGCATTCTGATGATGAGTTCGGCACGGACTGCGGACCTACGGCATAGGAGCAGCCGGCCGGTGGTGAGCACCTGCTTCAGAAACAGCCCGTCGGCACGCGCAAGATCACGCACCTGCACCTCTACACCGGTTGCGCGCGATGCCGCAAGGCTCAGGTCAACCAGGAACTCGGGCGGCAGTTGCTCACGTGCGTCCTTTGCCACGGCAAGGTCCAGATCGCTGTCGGCGCGCGCAGTGTCGCCGGCGCGCGAGCCGTAGAGGATCGCAAGCTCGATCTCGGGAAAGCGCTCGAGCTCGGAAGTTAGAAGCTCAATCAACCGTCCACCAACACGCTGCGGCGCAGTCGCACTCATACCCAAAGCCTACGCGTTTTGGGGTCTCTGGTCCAGCGGTCGGCGGTCGCCGGTCGGGCGGCCGGCGCTCGGTCAAACCGCGACCGGCCCGACGTGTTGCGTGTTGTTTGAGTGACCGTGGTGGTATAGACTGCTACTCAGTGTGAGTCTGTACCGAGAGGTGGATGCGAGCGGCAACTTCGTTGGTGTGCCGTTAAGGGGTGCCGACGGAGGAGTTCGAGCGCATCCTACAGAGCGGCGACGAGCGCCGGAAACGCTTCCTGTTTGAGAAGATCTCACTCAACAGCAGTAACTACCTAAGCGACCTGCAGCTCCTTGACCGCCACCAATTGTACACAATGCTGACCGAGATGAAGGTTCCCGCGTTCAACCGCGACTACGTGCTCCGCCGCAAGAACATCGCCGAGGCATTCTTTTTCGACCTGCCGCTTCACATCAAGGAACTGCAATGGAACCCGTAGACCCGGGCGCGCTGCAGGTAGACTTTGTGAACGACATCGAGTTTCGCCTCGGCGACCCGGTTGTAACGGCGGAGAACTATCTGGTCGACAGTATCGAGAACATCCTCAGCAACAAACGCACCGCCGTTGTTGGACGCGACGATTCCAAAGATATCTTCGACATCATGCTGATCCACCGCTACTACGACGTTTCTTGGCCTCGGGTGCTGGAGGCCGCGCACCAAAAGGCCGGCTTCTCGAACGAAGACCTCGTTATCCGCCTGAAGACGTTTCCCAAGGACATGCTTACCCACATCAAATGCATTGATTGCGAGTTTCTAAAAGACTTCGACGGTATGCTGTCCGGGATCCTCAACGAGATCCTGCAGGCAGATTAAACTGCACTGAGAATTTCACGCATCAGGGGCGAGCACTGCGGTGTCAGGTGCTCGGCGTGCACGCTACGTACACCGTCTGGGTGTAGTCACGGTCTTGGAGCGGATTGTGGAAGGTCACCGGTTCGGCGCGCGCGGAGCCGAACGCCGCCTCGAGACGCTCGGTGAAGGCAGGGTCGGGCCGGTCGTTTGACCACAGCCCGAACACGCCGCCGGGCTTGAGGTGCGCCGTTACGCGCCGCAGACCATCGGGCCGGTAGAAGCTCTCGCTGCGCTCGTCGAGCAGTAGCTCGGGCGAGTGGTCGATATCAACCAGCACCGCATCGAAGCGCCGGGCGGGCCGCTCGGGGTCAAAGCCGCTCTCGGACGCCGCGAGCGCAAAGAAGTCGCCGTGCACAAAGCGACAGCGCCGGTCGGCGGTGAGCTCGGTCCCCAGCGGCAGGAGCCCACTCCGGTGCCACTCAATCACCGCCTCAAGCGCCTCCACCACCACAAGCGACCCCACCACCTCATGCTCCAACACCGCTTCAGCGGTGTAGCCGAGCCCCAACCCACCGACCACCACCTCGAGCGCTCCGGCAGCGGAGTGCTCGTCGGCCGCGGCGGCAGCGCCGCCGGGCGCCCCGGCGCTTGCGCCGCTGTGCGCTTCACCGGCGGCGTTTTCGGCCGACGCTTTGGCCCCGGCGGCGACGGCGGCCACGCCGAGGCGGCCGAGGGCACGCTCAGAGGCGGTGAAGAGGCTCGACATGAGGTACTCATCGCCGAGTTTGATCTCGTAGACCTCTGCGCCGAGCGACTGCTGCCTGCGACGGCGGAGGCTGAGATCACCGATGGGAGTTGAGCGGAAGTCGAGTTCTTGAAAAAGGCTACTCATCACGGTACACAGATGAAGTATATCCTGCGCGCGCCGGCACGCCCACCCCGCGTTCGCGGCCGGAGCGGATGCTCGCGATCAGCGTCAGCGAAACCGGGAACAGAAGTCGCGAGAGCGGTTTCTGAAGAACGAAGATCACCGGTCTCGCAGTCATGCTCAGAGAGTACGGATTTCGGGGGACGAGGTTCAGTGGAGTCCTCAGAGCGGAATCGGCAGAGCGAGCTTCAAGAGACCGTCGCGCGCGCCGCGCGTTTTGTCATGAAGCTCCGCCTGCGGATCACCGCCGACATCCCGGTAACGCAGCCGGACCGTGAACGCCTCAGAGTCGTTGTTAGCCTCGGCATTCAGATACAGGAGTCTGTACTCACTGTGGTCGATCTCGCCCTCGAAGCTCAGGCGGTACGTTTGCTCGGTGAGCGGTTCGTTGTCCGGAAGCACGGTACCGTCCGGCGCTTCGCCGTCGCCGCCAAGCGTGATTGTGAGCGAGATTTGGTCTGTTGCCTCGTCGAGATCCGGCGCTTCGAGATCGACGATCACGCGGTAACGCGCCTCACGCTCGGCCGGTTGCTCGACGTCTCCCAACGGTTCAACCAGCCCGAACTCCTCGCAGCCGCCGGCAAGCAGCACCAGCAACACGGCGGCCGGCAACACGGTGGCTCGTTTTGCAATCGCGATCGCCCGCTTAGCAAAGGAGCAACGCTTGCCGCGC
>SLBH01000238.1 GCA_007126415.1 Spirochaetales bacterium | reverse complement strand
GCAGAGGCTCAGGCAACCGTGCATGTCGTGAACGACAACGGCGAGACCGAAGACCTAGCGATCTCCCCCAGCTCGGTGACGGTAAGCGACGGCTCCACGGTGGTGTTTGCCGCATCCGGCGGCGTCAAGCCGTACACCTTCACGCGCGTCGGCGGCGGGAGCGGGCAGCCGGTCAAGATCGATGATTACCGGGCGCGCTACACCGTTTCATTTCCCCCCAACTCCGTTCGCATCGAGGTTACCGACGCGGCAGGAAACGACGTGACCGCTCGCATCCAGAAGGAATAGCGGCGCCGCACCACCCGACCGCACCTATCTACCGCATCCACCGCACCTACCGCAGCAGCGTAGCCAGCCGTTCGAGCAGCTCCGCGAGTTCGGTGCGTTCGAGCGCGCCGTAGTCCTCTTCGTTCAGCGCGAGTTCGTCGTCCGCCGCCGCAACCCGAGCAACCAGGTCCGCAGCCTGTCGCAAGCCGGCTGCACGGCCCTCGCGCTCATGCTGCTCAGCGAGCGCATCGTGGTAGCGCTCGAGTTCGCGGTCGAGCCCCGGCCGGCGGCTGCGCAGCGGCTCACTCGTAAGCAGCGTCAGCACCTCTACTTTGCTCTCGACGGCACTCAGCAGTTCCTCGCGATCCGGCCCGGTCGCGCCGGGGTGCGCGGCAAGCTCCTGCGAAACCGCGTTTAGATGCTCGCGCAGCGTAGCACGTCTATCGGCCTCGTCGCGTAACGTCGCGATTTCGCGCTGCGCACGCGCAAGTGAGGCCTGCAGCCGAGATCGATCACTGCGCAGCCTATCCAACTCGGTCGAGAGTTCCTCGCGTTCCGCCAGAATCTGGTCGCGCTCGTCTTCGGACGCCTCCAGCTCAGCCTCCCGTTCCTCGAGCGTGGCCTGCAGCTCACCGGTCTCAGCTTCGAGCCGCGCGAGCTCGGCCGCCGCTTGGGATTCTTCCTCGGCGCGAGAGACCGCGCGCTCCAGCTCCTCGATCTGCGACAACGCCGCGGCCAGCTGCATCTCAAGAAGCTCTTCGCGCCGTTGAAGTTGTTCCAACTCATCAAGCCGCGCAAGCGCCTCTCCGTCGAGGGCTACCGCGTCACGTTCCGCTATCATGGTTTGAAGCTCGTCCTCGAGCTCAGCCATACGCCGGAGCGCCGCAGCGTCGGGCTCAACAGCCGAATCGGCCTCCGCCGCAAGTCGGTCGAGCTCGCGTTGAATCTGCTCTATCTCACGGTCTCTTGCGCTGAGCTCGGCCTCGGCCTCGGCACGAAACTGTTCAAGCAGCTGCGCCTCGCCGCCGAGCACCGCACTCGCTACGGTGGCAAGCGCCTGCTCTTCTCGCTCAAACAGCGTAAAAAGAACGAACAGCGCAACGACCGTAACCACCACCGCACCCAAGTTCAACCCAACCGGGAGCGCGAGCCCCCGCCGCGCCGGGAGCCTTGCCCGCAGCGGTGAGCCGCCTTCGGCTTTGGCCCCGGAAGTCTCAGCAAACGCCTGCTCGATCTCGGCTCGAATCTCGCGCTGCTCCTCGGCAGAGATACCGTGCGTACCGGTGGCCGGCTCCGGCGGAGTTTTTCCGCCGGAAGCGCCGGTGTCGTCTGTTGCCATCCTTCAAGGATAATCCGTTGCCACGCCGAGTGCAAGCGCAAAATGGACTGCGCAAAATGGACTGAGGCTGTGGGCTGCGGCCGTAACACCGCAAAAACAACTCGATATATCGGCATTACGTTGACAGCAGCCCCGCTGCAGAATACGCTTTAGATTACATATATGCATTAGGTAAGAGATGAGTATTCGATACAAGATTCTACTGGTCATCATTCCGCTTCTTGTGCCCGCGTTGGTGATCGCCGGCGCCGCGGCTGCGTTCTCGGCTCGGTCCGGGATTACGGCTATCGCTCAGGAGTTCCTACAGTTCAAGGCCGAGGAGCTGTACCGTTACGGACAGCAGCAGTGGCAACTCCTGGTGGCCAACGAGCTGCATGAGCAGGAGTCCTACCGCCGCGTGGCGAAGCGGGCGGTGGAGGGGTTTGCCGAGGGGTTAACGCGGCGCGAGTCGGAGTTGATCTTCGCACTATCCTCGGACGGCCGGCCCGCGTTCGCAACGGGCGAGGCTGAGTTCACGGACCATGAGCTGGAAACACTCGCTGAGCTGGCACGAGAAGAGTCCCCAGGGTGGCACACCGTAACGGTAGGCACAACCGCGCGTGTGGCGCAAAGCGTTCCGTTCGAGCCGTTCGACTGGGTACTGTTCGTGACCGAGCAAGAACAGGTCTTCTACCGAGCGGTCGACGAAATCACGGAGCGCACCGCGATCATCCTGCTGATAACGCTTACTGCAGCGCTTCTGCTTACCGCTGTGTTCACGCGTTCGCTGCTCAAGCCGCTGAGCACGATGGCGGCAACGATGCGCAGCATCATGGAGTCACGCGATCTCGCTCAGCAGGTTCCGGTGCTCTACCACGACGAGATCGGAGAGCTTGGGTCAACCTTCAACGCTATGACCGAGGAGCTTGCGCAGGCATACGAACAGGTGAAGCGCTACGCCTTCGAGGCGGCGGTATCGAAACGACAGGAACAGAAGGTTCGAAATATCTTTCAGAAATACGTGCCGGCGGACGTGATCGATCAGTACTTCACGAACCCTGAGTCGATGTTGGTGGGCCAGAAGAGGACGCTCGCGGTGCTGTTTTCGGATGTCCGCAGCTTCACTGCGATCGCCGAACGGCTGCCGCCCGACCGCATGGTGGAGTCGTTGAACGCGTACTTCACACACATGGTGGACGCGGTCGCGAACCATGACGGCGTGGTCGACAAGTATATCGGCGACGCGATCATGGCGTTCTTCGGCGCCCCGGTTCAACACGAGAACGACGCCGCAGCCGCGGTCGCGGCCGGCCTTGAGATGCTGGAGAAACTACGTGAGTTCAACGAGACGCAGCGGAGAAACCGGTCGCCGGAGTTCAAAATCGGGATCGGTATCAACTACGGCCCGGTGACGATCGGAAACATCGGAAGCGAACGCAAAATGGATTACACCGTGATGGGCGACATGGTGAACCTTGCTGCGCGGCTCGAAGGGCTGACCAAGATGTACAAGCTACCGATACTGATCTCGGACTCGGTCCAGCGCGAGGTCAAGGACCGGGTGTGGTGCCGCCTGGTCGATACCGTTGCGGTGAAGGGTAAGGAACGGATCACCACGGTGTACCAACCGAAGACTCAGCTCTCCAAAACCGAGCGCGAAGCCTGGACGCACCACAACCGCGGCGTGGAGCACTACTACCGGCGGGATTTCCGTGCGGCGGTATGGGAGTTCTTAGCCGCGCATAAACAGCTGCCCGACGACCCGATCGTGAAGATGTTCCTTGCCCGCTGCAAACGCCACCTGAACACCCCTCCCCCTCCGGACTGGTCCGGCGTAGTGGTGCTGACGGAAAAGTAGCAGCCGGTGTTTATCAATAGCGTGCTCGCACAGTTCTACCGCGAGACCGGCACGAGAAACGATGATTAGTGAAAGTTACCCTTAATACCGGCGGGCTGGACCGGAAGCCCGGCGGCGTAGAGGTGCGAGGTATCGCCGACCGCAAGACAACGCGGGGTGGCCCAGTGCTCGTTGCGCTCGTCAAACAGTACCGTGGTGACGCTGGAAGGGCTCAGCCAGAACCCCGACCATACCAGCAAGATCGGCAGCTCCAACAAGTGCGAAAGCCAGGTGAGCGCGAGGCCGTTGTGACAAAACACCGCAACCTGTTCGTTGCTCGAGTTGAGAACGCGATAGCGCCCACCCTCGCGGCGATACCCAAGCCGTTCTATGAACCGATCGGAGTCCTGCGCTACGCGCCGAACCTCGTCACGAAAACGCGGCTGCGAGAGCCCCGGGCAATCCCAAAGGCTGCCGTCGACGGCCGCTTCCGGCCGCTCGCGCAGCAGGTGGCCGTGCAGATCCCACGCCATGTATCCGGCGGCCGGACCGTCCTGCATTCGTAGCTCGTGCAGCTCTTCGAGCCACTGCTCGGTCTCGATAGGAAGCCCGGTGCGTTCGGCGGTGTACTGGGCCGTGTGCTGAGCCCGGCCGAGCGGCGAGGCCACGATGCGCGTGAGGCCGTAGTCCTGCATGCGACGCGAGAGGGCCTCGGCCTCGCGATGACCGGCGGTGGTGATGGTATGGTTTTCGTAATCCGGGTCGGCGTGTCGAATGATAAGGAGTCTCATATCGTGCCGAGCCTACCGGATTCGGCCCAGAAATGGAAGCCGAACTGAGCGCAGCGCGCCGACCGGTATGCCTACGGTTTGAACTCCAGCGCGAACGCGCTGCCGCGCTCACGGTTCACCCTGAGGCTGCCGCCGAGCTGCTCGGTGAGCATCTGCACAAGTTGCAGCCCAAACCCGTTTGCCTCGTCTTCCTCGTCGAGTTCAGGAATCCCGACTCCGTTGTCGCGCACCGCGATACGCAACCACGCCCCCTCCCGCGAGGCGCTAACCGTTAGGCGCGCGTCTGCGTCGGTGTGCCCGACGAACGCGTGCTTCATACTGTTTGTGACAAGCTCATTCACAATAATCCCGACCGTGGAGAGCGGACGCACGCCGATCACGACGTCGGCAATCTCGGTCTCTACCGACACCTCGCCTCCATTTGGGAACGATGCGGCGGTTTCGTGCACGAGCTCGGTTAAGTACG
>SLBH01000024.1 GCA_007126415.1 Spirochaetales bacterium | reverse complement strand
CGCCATCTCGTGCCCGGTACGGAACGCTTCCACGTTTGCAGTATAGGCTTTTTCGGGCACAAACTTCTTGATGGCCGTTTCCCAGATCTCATACGAGACATCGAGCTGCGATGCCAATGCTCCCAACAGCATAACGTTCACCGTTTTAACGTTCCCTAACTCCACCGCTTTCTGCGTGGCGTTGAAACTATAGACGTAACGGGCGGTGTCTCGCAAGGCTTTAGCGAGCTCCTCATCCGCCGGATACGTAGCCAGGCCGCTGGCGACCGTTACCGGGGGCACTTTGTATTCATTATACACAACCACCGACTTCGAGCTGATGTGCCCCAACTGCCTCAGCGTCTCGAGAGGTTCGAACCCGAAGAGGAAGTCAATATCGCCAGGCATCGACAACGGAGCATCAACACGCTCATCCCAGCGAATTTGGCTCGTGACGCTTCCGCCACGAATGGCAAGCCCCAAAACATCGGATTTCTTTGCATCATAGCCGGCAAGCATGCCGACCTCGGCCATAATATCACCCGCCAATACGGTTCCTTGGCCGCCAAACCCGCTAATTAAAAAGTTCAGATTATTCATTCCGGCGCACTCACTTCTTTGGTCTCTGATAATGCGATTGCCCCAACGGGACACACTTGTGAACACACGCTACACCCGTTACACAAAGTCGGATCGATACTTGCTTTCAATTTGTTATTCTTATCGTGGCGAATATCCGACAGCACAGTCGCCGGGCAGCCAACTTTGAAACACTGATGACACGCAACACACTTGTCGGGGTTCACCGCGAACGGCGGCTTCGGCTCCCGCCTAACGAAGATACACTCGCCCTTCGTAATTAGCACCGACGGACCGTCATAATCCATGCAGTCCTCGAAACCCTTCTTCACCGCCTTGGTGTTGAACGCGTTTACGGTTTCAACCTTCTCTACACCCAGCGCCCGCACAACCGGCTCGATCTCGACTTTCTTCGCCTTTCGCTCTTTTGTTACCATGTAGTCCATACCCGGATGGTCTTGGTGTCCGGTCATCGCGGTAGTGCTGTTGTCCATAATAACAACCACCCCACGACTGCCGTTGTGCACCATATTCACGAGAGGCGGCATGCCGGAGTGAAAGAACGTAGAGTCGCCGATTGTACACACTCTGTTCTCGGGTATTTTAGCAAGAGACATACCATGCAAGACACCGACACTGGCACCCATTGCGCCCATGGTATGCTGAGCGTTAAACGGCGGCATGCTGCCGAGATTGTAACACCCGATGTCGCCGGCTACCGGTACCTTCAACTTTGCCATGGTATAGAAGCTCGCTCGGTGAGGACAGCCCGGGCAGAAAGCCACCGTGCGCGCCGGAAGGCTTTCCAGCAGCTCCGCGTACCGTGTCTCCTCCTTTTTCTCTTCTTCCAGGAGGCCGGCCGCAACCGCAAACGCTTTGAGACGCTCGGGGAGCAACTCGTAACACGGAGAAAATATGTCTTTACCGTGGACCTCAAGTCCCAACGCTCGGATCTGTTCCTCTAAGACTGGGTCCAGCTCTTCAACCACGATCAGCTTATCTACCTTTGAAGCGAAATCTTTTATAAGCTTTTTCGGGATCGGATTAATCATCCCCAGTTTAAGTATCGAGGCGTTAGGAAAAACTTCGCGAACGTAGGTATGTACAACACCGCTTGTGATTATGCCGATCTTTGTGTCATTCCACTCGATCGTGTTGAGATCCGACGTTTCGGCCCATTCCTGAATATCGAGCAGACGCTGTTCAACCTTCGCATGCATCTCTTTCGCATACATAGCTGTACAGTTATACTTCGAGATATCGCGCGGAAACTTACCGACCTCTTTCGTCACTTCCGGGCGCTCTCCCATCTCGACTACGGTCTTTGAATGGGAAATCCGCATAACACTTCGAATCAGTACCGGAGTGTCGAATTTTTCCGAGATCTCGATCCCCTTGACGACATAGTCCCTTACCTCTTGACTGTCTTGAGGTTCCAGTGTCGGAATCTTCGCCAACCTCGAATACCATCGATTATCCTGTTCATTTTGCGAGCTGAACAGCCCCGGGTCGTCGGCCGTAACAACCACCATTCCGGCTTCAGCGCCGGTGTAAACGGCATACAGCAGCGAATCGGAAAGCACGTTCATGCCCACCTGCTTAGTGGTAACCATTACCCTGCGGCCTGAATACGCGGCACCGGCCCCCGCGTCCATAGCCACCTTTTCGTTGGTCGACCATTCGGAGTAAATTTCGTCGTTATACTCCTGCGCCACTGTTTCGACTATTTCCGAACTCGGTGTTCCCGGATAACCGACAACAACCTGAATACCGGCTTCGTAGGCGCCTCGCGCGAATGCCTCATTCCCTGACAAGACAGCTTTCATTACGTAGAACCTCCAATCATAGCGTTCATTTGATTTTAATCCTGTAAGGCAACCAGCGCATCAACCGCGACAACGCCTTCACCTTCCGGTAAGATTAGCAATGGGTTTATATCCAGCTCGTGTAGCCGTGACGCCAGATCGGTCGTCATCTCTGCTGTACGAACAATGGTGTCGACAAGCGCCTCAAGGTCTCCCTTGGGTTTGCCCCGAAATCCGTAGAGGAGCTTACTCCCTTTCGTTGAATCAATAGCACGACGGGCTTCTTCACGAGTTATCGGCGGAATCAACAAAGCCCTATCCTTTACTACCTCGACCATCACTCCGCCGAGACCGAAGACCACCGCCGGACCAAAATATGGGTCGGAAATCATGCCGACTATTGCTTCAGCAACGGGCTCCTCAACCATTTTACTACAAAGCACCCCCTGTACGTGAGCTTCCGGATTATAGTTCCGGGCATTCGCCAATACCTCGTCGTACGCCTGCTCGACTTCAGCCTGACTCTGCAACTTCAGCCGCACTACACCGGCCTCGGTTTTATGCTGAATATCCCTGGAGACTACTTTCAAAACGAGCGGAAATCCGAACTTCTGGGCGGCCTCAATCGCTTCATCCCTGCTCCGGCACAGTTGCTCGGCTCCCGTCGGGATCCCGTAACTGGCAAGCAATTGCTTACTTTCGTACTCGTTTAAGACAGCCTCGCCTTCCGGCAACATCGCGTGAGCTTCTTTGTTGGGCTCAACCTTGAAATCACGCAACGGCTTTCGAAGAAACTCCGCATAGCGCATCGTGTTGTCTATTGCTATCAAACCTTCTCTGGTCCCTTGCAAAAGAGGAACATGTCCCTCTCTCATGATCGCCCTAATTTCATCATTGAAACCGCTTGAATGATTGCTCATCACCACCAATGGCTTATCAATTCGGCGCGCCGTGTCCACCGCCGCCTCGGCAACTACTTTGTACTGCTCAACTTGACGAGGGGCCATCCCGGCGGGAACATCCTGTACCACGAGAACAAGATCGCCTTCAGACTCGTTGGCCACGGCCTCGAGGCACTTATCGTACGTTTCCTCAATTCGTCCGCTCCCCCAGGCGTCGAGGGGATTCGCGATGCCGCTGAACTCCGGCAGCACCTGCCGTAATTCACGCACACCCTCCTGTGACCACGACGGAAACGTGATATCCAACGGCTCACTCAAGTCACCCATGAGACTAATGACGCCCCCTGAAAGAGTGATCGCAAAGGCCCGGTTCCCCTGCGGCAACCGCTTCCTGACCTTCGAAAGCAGTTCGGCAGTCTCAAACATCTCGTCGAAATCGTTGACTCGAATGATACCGAGCTTTTCAAAGAGGGCGTTCTGTACATCGTCGGAGCCGGCCAAAGCTCCCGTATGGGCGATGGTCGCCCTTTGTGCTAATGCTGATTTCCCGACTTTGATCAAAACGATCGGCTTACCCAGCTCTCGCGCACGCGCGGCAACCTCAAACAGCTTCTGAGGATCTCGAAACTGCTCAATGAAGGCCAGCACCACTTCGGTTCCTTCATCCTCCAGCATGTACGCAATGCAATCGGTAGCATCAACAACTACTTCATTGCCGGTTGTGCACAACAAGCTGAACCCGAGCCCCCGGTTGCTATTCGCAACGGCTAGCCCCAGATAACCACTTTGCGCCACCATGCCGATATTGCCGGCCTCAATTTTCTCCGGGAGTGGTGCGCTGTATGCTCCGGTCTTGTCGTTAGGGTTGAAATACCCCACGCAATTGGGACCCAGAAAAAGCATATCGTTATTCAAACAGACGTCCCGCAGCTGCTTCTCGAGCTCCTGTCCTTCTTCACCCGACTCCCCGAAGCCGGCAGCGAAAGCCCATCCAGCCTTCGCCCCGATTGAGGCCGCCTCTTCCATAATCGGGACCACGTTACGATTAGCAAGCAGTACCGCGACCATATCAACAGAGTGCCCGGCGTCTTTCAGCGCTGTAAGCGACGGAAAGCACGCAAGCCCCTGCACCGTTTCATACTTAGGGTTAACTGGATAGATATCCCCCTCGTATCCCAGCGTTCGCAAGTTTTCGATCACCTGCAGTCCAGGGCCGGATTTTTCCGAAGCCCCCACAACCGCTACTGATGCCGGTCGGAACAGCGGTTCCAAATTACGTAGTCTCATCAAAGCGCTCCCATAGCTAAGTACACCGGTCTCACCACGCTCAACGCGAACTCTCGCGCACCGTATCGCTACATAGATGTCGAGACCGGATTGTGGTATGTGATTTCAAATATCGATTTTACACTACCCATAGAGATCAGTCAAACAGAAATTTCTTG
>SLBH01000004.1 GCA_007126415.1 Spirochaetales bacterium | reverse complement strand
GGCGTGCGGTCTTGCCGTCGATGCTGATGATCTCGCCCGCGCACTGCTCATAGAGCGCCTGCACCCACTGGTGAAACCGCTCGTTGAGCGCTTGCGGATCAAGTTTCGCGAACACCCGTGCGAAGGTGTCGTGTGAGGGGATGCCGTGCGGCAGTTCGAGGTACTTCCGCAACCAGCTCTCTTTCGCCTTGCCGAACGCCTCAATATCTGCCCACTTCTCCGCGCCGCAGACCGCTGCACAGATAACGATGAACAGTATCTCTATGAGCTTATGTCGCCTGTTATCTTCTCGTGGATCCGGCATGCTGCCGAAATGATCAATGATGTTCGCACTTCTCATCAAGTCCCTCCCAGTGGTCGATCTAGGAGGGAGTGTTCCATGCTCTCCCGGCTAGCGTCTAGTACTAGACAGATGTTTACTAGTCATGTGTTTAGTGGCATCTGCGTGAGCCCTGGGCCGGCCCGGCTGCGTGCTTGTCGTGGACGACGCGGGTTGTTATGATCGCGCTCCATGGATTACCAAACCGCGCTGCTTCGCGCTCGAGTCATGCGCGAGCTCCGGAGCTTCCTGACCGAGGTCGGTTACCTCGAGGTCGACACGCCGGCGCTCTCGCCGGACCTCATCCCCGAGAATCATCTCGATGTATTCCGAACGCGTTTCGAGCCGCCGACGGCTGATTCTCAGGAGCTATATCTGATCCCGTCCCCGGAAGTGTACTTGAAGCGTTTGCTCGCCGAGGGGTACGGGAACATTTTTCAGATCGCACGTTGTTATCGCAACGGGGAGGCCGTCGGCCGGCTGCACAATCCCGAGTTCACGATGCTCGAATGGTACAGCCTCGGAGCCGATTATCGTGCCTCGCTTGACACGGCTCTCGAGCTGTTGCAGTATCTCTCGAAACAAGTAGCGCCCACGGTCGAGGTCATGAGGCGTGAGCCGCTTACGCTGACGGTTGAGGAAGCGTTTCGCCGGCACCTTGGGTTCTCGCTTGCCGAGGCACTCGAGCGCAATCGGCTGCGCCCCGCTCTACTTGAGGCCGGACTCAATCCACGCCGCTTCGAGAGCACCGAGGAGCTGGTTAATTTTGCGATGGTTGATCGCATCGAGCCGAGCCTTCCCAACGACCGAGCGGTCGCACTGCTCGATTATCCGAAACAGATTCCGACCCTCGCACGCGAGATTCCGGGTACTCCGTGGTGCGAGCGCTGGGAGCTGTATCTCGGCGGGGTCGAGTTGGCTAACTGCTACACCGAGGAAACCGACCACTTGAAGGTCGCGCAGTTCTTTGCGTCACAAGAGCAGGCGAAACGCGCGCGCAAAGCTGAGCATACGGTGGACCGCCGCTATCCCGAATTATTTCAAGACGCGTTTCCGGCGTGCTCCGGAGCGGCCTTGGGCGTCGATCGGCTGGTGCTTGCGTTCAGCGAGAAACAAAGCCTCGATGAAGTGATATATTTTCCGTTTTCTGCTACGGTATAAGCTCGGCGTAGGCCGACCGGCGGAAAACACTACGGAGAGACAACGTATATGGTACGAGCAGGTGCAATTTCAAAGGGTATGGTTCTGTTGATGAAGGACGAGCCGTACGTAGTAACCGAACGCGAGTTCGTGAACCCGGGCAAGGGCTCGGCGTTCGTTCGGTTGAAGCTCAAAAGCCTTCGCAGCGGACAGGTCTTGCGCGAGACGCTGAAATCAAACGAGTCCGCCGAGGAAGCCGACGTCTACGACAAAGACGGGCAGTTCCTCTATGCCGACGAGGCCGGCTACCACTTCATGGACGCCGAGAACTATGAACAGTACGTGATCGAGCGCGAAGGCCTCGAAGAAAAGGGCTCCTATATGAAAGAGGGCGATACCTACCGCATCATGATGTGGGAGAACCGCCCGATCGACATCGTGCTCCCGCTGAAGATGACCTTCACGGTCGTTGAAGCCGAGGAAGCGATTAAGGGCGATACCGTCACCGGCGCCAACAAGGTCGTCACGATCGAGACAGGCCGCCAGGTCAAGGTTCCGTTGTTCATCAAACCCGGGGACAAAGTGCTCGTTAACACCGAAACCGGCGAGTACGTCGAGCGCGTAAACTCATAAGTGCGGAAGCACGCCGAAGCCGAGGTGAGCACACCTCCGGTCGCCCGGATGTAGAAAATCGGAGAAAACGGGTATCTAGTTATCGATTCAGCTTGACATATTCTGAGTGGCACAGTTATACTAAGGGTTAATCTAACTAAACGGCTCAAGGTTAGGTGTCGAACTCTACTCTGAGCCTACGGGGTTGCATTATGAGAGTCACCACAAAGGGACGGTACGCGCTGCGCGCAATCTCGAAACTCGCCATGACCAAGTCCGAACGCCCGGTACCGATTAAGCAACTGGCGAGCGAAGAGCAGATCTCACCCGAGTTTCTCGAGCAAATCTTCTTTCGATTGAAGCAGGCCGGAATCATTTCCTCGGTGCGCGGCCCCGGCGGCGGGTTCAAGCTCAACTACGAGCCGCATGAAATCACCGCAAGAGCCGTTTTTGAAGCCGTCGGCGAAGGTCTCACGATCACCCCCTGCACCAACTGCAGCGATGCAGTCTCGGACGAGATGTCGCACGATCTGCTGTGCGAACGCCAAGAGTTCTGCCATATGCACGCTATCTGGCGCGATGCCTCGCGGCACATCAACGAGTACTTTGCCAATCTCACGCTACAAGACATTCTCGATACACCGGTCGGAAACAACGGAAAGCACTCACACGTGGGCGCCTGAGGCACTGCTCCTCCCCGTGGAATAACCGGTTTCTCGGTCAGCCCCGCCTCGGTTCCCGTGCGGGGCTGTGTTTTGCCCCGTGTCGTCGGCGTGCACTGCGCCGTCGTCCGATAGGCCGCCCGCGGCACTCGGCGGTTCACCGGTACCCCGCGCATCCTCCTCACCGGCGACCGGCGGCGGCACCGACTTGAGGTAGAGGTCGCGCTGCGGAAACGGTATCTCGATGCCGGTGCGCTTAAAGGCGCGCCAGATCTCGAGGTTGTTCCAAGAAATCGCGAAATACTTCTCGGCGGTGTCGCGAATCCAAGTACTAAGCATTACCTCGATTCCGGAGTCGTTAAAGGAACGGAAAAACACGATCGGCTCGTGTTCCGATATGCGATACGGATTCTCGTGTCCCACGCCGAGGAGTACGGATTTCACCGCATCAAGGTCGGATGAATACGCCACCTCAACGACGTTCCGGATTCGGATACTGCGATCCTCGTAGGAGTAGTTGTGCATCGCGCTATTGACGATCTGTTGGTTCGGAATAATCAGCGTCTCGTTCGTGAGCGTGTTCATGACGGTGGAGATGAGTCGAATCTGGACGACCGTCCCTTCATAATCGTTTACCTCGATTCGGTCGCCCTCTTTGATCGGGCGAGTAAGAATGATCACCAGGCCGGAGAAAACATTGGCGACGGTTGTCTGCAGGCCGAACCCGAGCCCAATACCCAGCACGCCGAAGAACACCCCGAGCGACGACAGGTCGATTCCGAGTATCGACAGTCCGAACACCAGCACAAGGCCCATCACGACGTAGCGCAGAACCGCCGAGATCGAGAACCGCTGCGAGGCGTCGAGTTCAAGACGGTCGAGGATGCGCGACTCCAGCGCCTGCTTACTCGATCGCGATGCCCATGACGCGAAATACAGGACCGGAATAACCGCCAGCACCGTGAGAATCGATATTCGAGTGTTTCCGGAGACAAAAAACGGCTCGCGCAGATAGCGATACACGGTACCGAGATACCCCCATACCTCGGCGCCGAGCAGCCGCGCGGTCAGACCTACCACCACCGCGAGGAAGGTTAAGCGCAGCACACGACGCCCGCGGCGGCGCAAACGGTCAGCGTACTCCGCGGATATCTCCAGGCGCTCGGTTACCCGTCTTAGACCCTGCACCGCGAGGCGGTACGCAATACCCGCGAACACCAGCGGAACCACGAAATCCACCGACAGCTCGAACAACGAGATCGGGAGCGTATACTCACCGAACACGATCTGTGCGTAAAGCAACGCCGGCAACGAATCGGTCATCAGTCTGTCCGTTCTTGACTCTCTTGCTCAGGGTTCGTCCGCCCCGATGCGGCAAGGTACCGCAGCATCTCGGTGTGCTGCTCCGCGCCTATCTCGTTTCGCTGCCGCAGCCGGTCGAGCAGCTCACGGACATTGGCGTAGGCGTGCAGCATGACCCCGGCTACCTCGAGCTCGTGTCGCCCGCCTGAGCCGCGCTCGAGCAAAACCACGAGATCGGTAACCTGCAGCCCGTGCTCTCGCAGGACGCCCACCGCCTCGAGCTTACTCACGCCTGAGGTGATTAGGTCGTCGAGCAACACCACGCGCTCACCCTCGCTGAACTCACCCTCCACGAAATTGCCTCTACCGTGCTGCCTTGCCGAGATGCTTGGATACACCAACGGGACCTGCAGCCGGAGTGCCACCGCTGTCGCAAGTGGTAACGCCGTCACCGGTATCGCAGCGAGGCGATCGAACTCAAGGCCCTCGAGCAGCGATACGTAGGCATCGGCCACCAGCGCCAGCAGCGCCGGACTCGAGACTATGCGGTGCAGATCAACGTAGAACGGAGATATGCTTCCGTCTTTTAGCGTAAAGCGTCCGGTCCGGAAACAGCGGTGCTCGATCAAACCGTCGAGCAGACCGGCCCGCACCGGATTCTGCCTGCGAGCCTCATC
>SLBH01000304.1 GCA_007126415.1 Spirochaetales bacterium | reverse complement strand
TAGAGCAAAGCGAAAGCAGTGAGGCAGGAGCAGTAATGCGAGGTCGGCAAGCCGCACCGTCGGTGGAACAAGAAACCGTCACCAAGGGATACGATCCGGTCATCATGCGCCGGATTCTCGGCTTTGCACGCCCCTACAAGCTCGCAGCTATCTTCGCGCTGCTCGCACTGGCGTTCTCAACCGCCGGTGAGCTGCTGCTACCGGTGATGCTGCAGCGCGCGATCGATGAGCACTTACTCGCCGGCTACAAACGCTTCGACCTCGATCGCGCCGCGGAAGCGCATGCCGGCGGGACACCGGGCGACGAAGCGTTGAACGCCGGCGAGCTTTCGCCGGACGCGATCGAACAGCTTCTAGACGACAACCGGATCGAGTTTCGACGACTCGGCGACGCGCTGTACGTGCTCGAAAGCGAGGCGCAACGCCTCTCGGGGCGCGAGCAGTCTTTGCTCCGCCGCCACGAGATTCTCGCGGACGAATCGTTCTACGTATTTCCGCTTACCGCCGAAACGCGGGAGGCCGCCGGGGCGCGGCTCATCGCCGAGAACGGCGAAAGCGGTGTTGTGCCGCTCGCGATCCTCGATGAGCTTCCTGAAGAACGCTTGCGAAGCCTGCGCAGTCACGACATCGAGGGTGTAATCGGCGTCAGCACGATCGTGCTGGGCTTACTGTTGACGGTGTTGCTGTTTTCTTTCGCTCAAACCTACCTGACCGCGTACGTCGGGCAAGGCGTGATGAGGGACTTACGGCTGCGGTTGTTCGACCATACCGTTCATCAAGCGCTGCGATTTCTTGATCACAACCCGGTTGGGAAGATCGTCACGCGACTCACCAATGACGTGGAGACCATCAATGAGCTGTTCACGCAGGTCTTGGTGAACCTCTTGAAGGATGTCGCGATCATGATCGGAGTCGTGATCACGCTGTACGCTCTCAACCCACGGCTTGCAACCGTCACGATTCTCACGCTTCCGCCGGTTATCGTGCTTACGCTGGTGTTTCGGCTGAAGGCACGCGAGGCGTTTCGGCGTCTGCGCCGGGCGGTATCGGACGTCAACGCGTTCTTGTCGGAGCACATCTCGGGCATGGCGGTTGTGCAGATGTTTGTAAAGGAGCGTCGTACCGGGAAGGCTTTCAACCGGCGGAACGAAGAGCTGCTCGAAGCGAATCTCGGCGAGATGTATGTGTTCGCCACCTTCCGGCCGCTGATCGATCTGCTCTCCACCACCTCGATCGCGGCGGTACTGTACTTCGGCGCCCGGTTCTACCTCGACGGCCTCGTTACGCTCGGAGTACTGATCGCGTTCCTGAATCTTGTGCGCATGTTCTACCGGCCGGTGATGGATATCGCGGAGAAGTTCAACCTGCTACAAAGCGCAATGGCCGGCGGCGAGCGCGTCTTTGAGGTGCTCGATCAGGATCAGCGCGTACCCGACACCGGCACCACGCGGCTCGCGCGCCCGATCCGCGGCGAGATCACGTTCGAGCACGTTTCGTTTCAATACGTACCCGGAGAACCGGTACTCCGCGATCTCTGTTTCCACGTTGACCCCGGTGAAACGGTTGCGGTGGTGGGCTTCACCGGCGCAGGGAAGACCACGATTGCCAACCTGCTGACGCGGCTGTGGGACGTCGACGAAGGGCGTATCCTTATAGACGGGGTCGATATCCGGGAGCTCCCGCTCTCGGAGCTGCGCGCCGCTATTCAGCCGATTCAGCAGGACGTGTTTCTCTTCGACGACACCGTCGCCGAGAACATACGCCTCGGACTCCCGATAGAAGATTACGGCGTAATGCACGCCGCCCGCACCGCGCAGGCCGATTCCTTTATAAGCGCCTTGCCGCATGGTTACTACACGCCGCTGAATGAAGGCGCCACCGTGATCTCAACCGGGCAACGACAGTTGGTGGCGTTTGCGCGCGTTTTGGCTCACGACCCGCCGGTGTTGATCATGGACGAGGCCACCGCGAACATCGACACCGAAACCGAGGTACTGATTCAAGAGGCGCTGCAGACCGTGTTGGCCAGCCGCACCGCACTGGTGATCGCGCACAGACTCTCTACGATCAAACACGCCGACCGCATCCTCGTCTTGGCGAACGGCGAGCTGGCGGAGCAAGGCACGCACTGGGAGCTACTGCAGAACGACGGCTTGTACGCAACGCTGTACAAGTTCCAGTACGAAGAGTTAGAGGGTCGTTAGTTCGCGGTGCCGTCCGGCAGCCGGGGCTCGTCGACCTCGGCGCAACAGCCTTCTTCCAAGACTCGCCAACGTCGCGCTCGGTTGTCGTAGCGCAACCGGCAGGCCGGCAACGAGAGCTGCCGTCCATCTTCGCCGCTTAGTTTGATTTGATTGGTAAGTACGTTGACGTCATAGATGCGAAACTGCGTATCCTCGAACTCAACGCGATTCCCGGTCTCGGGCAGTTTCCCCTTCTGTGAAACGTAGTAATCGTTTTCGTATGCCAAGCAACACAGCAATCGGCCACACGGGCCCGAGATCTTCATGGAGTTCAGCGACAGCCCCTGCATCTTAGCCATCTTGATCGAGACCGGACTGAGCTTATCGGTGAGCCCGTGGCAACAGAAGTCGCGCCCGCACACGCCGCGCCCGCCGAGGACGCGTGACTCATCGCGGACGCCTATTTGGCGCAGTTCTATGCGCATCAGAAAGCGCGCCACCAAATCCTTCACCAACTCTCGAAAATCTACTCGACCGTCGGCGGTGAAGAAGAACAGCAGCTTCGGCTCCTCCAGTAGGTAATGAGCCGAGACAAGCTTCATCTCGAGCCCTCGCTCCCTCACGCAGTCGCGGCAGACCTGCAGCGCTTCCTCGGCGCGCTCCAGATTTTGGGAGTAGGTCTCGCGATCAGACTCGCTCGCGATTCGCTTGATTTCGCGCTTCTCCTTCCAGGCACCGGCATTGTGCGGCGAAACCGCGCCGAGCACAATGCCGAGATCAACGCCGTACTTCGTCGGCAGAACCACGATCTCGTTCACCGAGAGGTGCAGATCGGGGGAGTTACTGCAGAGCTCGGTCTCGTTGCTGTGCAGCACGCGCACGAGCACGAACTCGTGCTCGGGTGATACTATTGACGGTCGCTCGGACGTCTCCACCGACGCGGTCAGACGATCTGTATTGCTCATAACCGATTCTCCTAAAGGTAAAGGCTCGCTGCGGAGCGGTCTACTGCAACAGGTCGACGAGCATACCGTTGATCTCGGCCACTCGCTCGAGAATAGCGAGCTGAGCACGTTGTGTCGCGACCATGCCGGCGGCTAAGCGTTCGAGCTTCGCGTCGACTACCGAAACCAAGGTGAAGCGCTTGCGATTCATAACGTGCGCACCCGAGCTCGTCTCAACCAGCCCAACACCGTGCTCCACAACGCAGCGCAGAAACGCCTGCACAGCCGCCTTGTAGCTCTCGAGCGCGGCTAAGGTCATCTCGCGCTTCAGCGTGTCGCCTCGTTGATGCACTTCGTCGAGCAAGCCCTGCGCCTGATCTGCAGCCGCGGCGCGCTCGCGATCGCTCACCGTGCCGGGCTCGCCCGCGTGCTCGGTTTCCTCGATCGCCGAAAGCGCCCCGAGAAAGCTGGGCTTGGCAGAACCGCCGGCACGCGCCCCGGCGTTCTTCCCGCCCTTACCGCTCTTGCCGGTCTCACGACGTCCGCCGGCCGAAGTGAAAAATGCGCCGGTGTCGATGCGCTCCATCGCCGGCCTCCGTTACTGCGGGACTCGGGCCGCGGCCTGGCGTTGGGCCGTGCGTTCAGACGGCTCCGCGGCACCCGAATCCGTGTGATCTGTGCGTTCGTCGCGTTCGAACGCGAGCGTTCCACGGGCGCCTCCGAGCAGGCCCCGCCCCATCCCGGGCATCGCGGAGCGCACCGGGGGCCGACCGCTCACCTCGCAGTGACCGTCGAACACAACGCCTTCCTCCATCACCAGATTGGGGGCATAGATATTGCCCAGCAGCATCGCCGATGCGAGCACAATCACGCGCTCCTCGGCGTATACATTGCCGCGCACCGCGCCGCCTACGACAACCGTGCCGGCGTCAATTGTGCAGTCGGCGCGCCCGTTCTTGCCGATGATTACTTTTCCGCTGGTGCGAATGGAGCCTGAGAAATCACCATCTATCCGGAGAAGACCGGATAGCTCGAGGTGCCCTCGGAAATGCGTCCCTTCGCCTATGATTGAGTTAACGAACGAGTCGTCGGCGCTTAGTTTATCGTTACGCTTCATGCGGATCGCTTACCTGCCTGCATCAGACATTAACGCATGTTGCCGAGATATGCAAACTCATTGGAGATCTTGAGAAACGCCGCCGGATCAACCACGTCGGTTCCAAGCCAGATCTGGAAATAGAGACTGGAACCCGATCCTCGGCCGGTGTTTCCCAGCGTTCCGATGTGCTCTCCCTGGAAAACCTGCTGCCCCTCCGAGACCGAGATGCTTTGGAGATGCGCGTAGCGCGTACGAAACCCATACTTGTGACGAACCCACACGTACAGTCCGTAGGTGTGATCGAAGCCGATCTCGATCACCTTGCCGTTGGCGCCGGCGACGATTGGGGTGCCCACCGGAGCGGCGATATCAAAGCCCTTGTGAATGTACCACTGGTCGGTGATGGGATGGCGATTGGGCCCGAACTCCATCACGACGCGCCCGGTACCGCCTTCTATCGGCCAGAAGTTCGGCAGGTCGGCGAGTAGGTCCTTCTGATCGCCGAGCACCTCACG
>SLBH01000006.1 GCA_007126415.1 Spirochaetales bacterium | reverse complement strand
TCTCTTGATCTTCGGTTTCGTCCTCAAAAGATATATCTTCCAGCGTGAAATCGAATCCCGAGTCTTGCGTTTCTTGATCGAGACCGGACGCAGGCTCGGGCTCGGGCTCGGCTGTTTGCAGTTCGCCGGCATCCGACGCCTCGTCAGCCGACGAATCGGATGCGCCCGGTGAATCGGAAAGATCCTGCAGTTCGTCGAGAGGCAAGTCCTCGTCGAGGAGCGTCTCGTGCTCGTGCTCATCGGAACTCGGAGGTTTATCGCCCAAGTCTACCGGAATGACGTCGATATCCGGTGGCAGTAAGCTTTCGTCTTGGTCCTGGTACTGCGGCACCTCGCCGCCGTCTTGATCCGTCGGCTCGAACCCGAGATCCTCAATCGTCAACTCGCCGTCGAAGCCTTGGTTGAGCGCGTCGAGGGGTTCTGAGCGTTCGTGGGCGCCTGAAGGCTGCTCAACGTCCAATAACTCGGGATGTTCAAGGGGATCCTGGTCGAGCGCCTGTTCAGCAGGGGAGCGGTCTACACGCGGTGTCTCGCTGTGCTCGCCCAGTTGCTCACCCAACGGCTCTTCGCTTAGCGGCTCTTCCTGTGCAGGTTCTTCTACGAACTCGGCGGTGTTGAGGATGTTATCCAGCTCGTCACCGGTTAGAGCTATGGTTTCATCGTCCTCATCGGCTCCTTCCTCGAAAAAACCTCCCTCGGCGAGCTCCTGCTCTAGGCTGAGGCGTGAGCTGTCTTGGGTGCCGGGTGCCACCGCGGCGGAGCGTAGCTCAACCACCTGTGAGCGGATGTCCGCCATTTCTCGCTTGATTTCTCCGAGTTCGGCCTGTACCGACTGTAAGACCTCGGCGAGCTCAGTGCTAGTGGAATTGTCGCCGGAGCGGGATTGTTCCGAGGCTACGGACTCGGGTGTTTCTTCCGTTTCGATGTCGAGCTCGGGGATATCCTCGCCGCGCTCGTCGTCATCCTCGTCGGAGTCGGAGAACTCGAAGCCGTTGAACGGTTCGTCGTCGGGCAGCGAGATTTGCTCTAGGTCGAACTGTTCCTCTTCGCCAATTTGCTCGAGTCTGTCCGATTGTGTTTCGGAGTGGTCGCCGAGATCAAAGTCATCCAACGCAAGTTCCGAGGAATCGTCGGTGACCGAGGGCTCCTGAGCGGCGGTTTCGTCGATACTGTCGTCGATATCGAGATCGAAATCGAGGTCTATCTCCTCAAGATCGTTATCGGAGGGTTCACCCGATCCGCCGTCTTGATCGGCGTCCCAAATCGGAACATCGTCCAGTTCGGCGAGAAGCTCCTCTTCCTCATCGGTAAGCGCGAGCTCGTCTCGCGGCGGAGAGGTGTCGAGGTCTTCCATCGTCGAATCGGGCGATTCATCCGGGCCTTCGTCTATGTCCTCGGGGCCCGACTTGACCCAGACGCCGTACTCCTCCAAGTCGTGCTCATCTTGAGCCGGAAACTCGGTAGGTTGTTCTTTGCTCATTGCTCACTCCTGGGCAGACCTGTGAAGAGTATCGGCAGCATTCCCCCACCCGTTGAACAGTTACCCCAAAATCTACTCCATCGCATTTTGGTCTGTCAACAACGGCTGGCGGCCTGCTTGGCCGCCGGGCTTGCCGCCCGCGGAGATCGCCCGTTTTCGGACTCCCTGCGAGTCTACAGAAAAGCAAGCACCGATATCGCATCTCGTCCGCACCGCAGTTGGGCTAAAGCGGGGTGTATCTTCAACCGTTAAGGGTGGTATGGGGAGAATCGGTCCGGCTATCCTGCTTACGATTACCACGTACTTGGTCCTCGCGGCTGTGTTCGGCCCGCGCGGGATCATCGCGCATCACCATCGCGGTGCTTATCACGCTTCGCTGGAGCGAAATCTCGAGCGGCTCAGGGAGCGTCGTGATGAGTTGGGCGCCGAGGTCGAACGTCTCCAACAGGATCCGGACGCTATAACCGTTGCCGCACGCGAGCAGCTGGTGCTCGAGACGAATGAACGCTTAATTCGGGTAAAGGACGACTCCGGCAGGGTGTTATTCCCGACTGCCGGGTCCGGCGGAGGAATATCGCCCGGATCGGTCTTGCGGCGGCAGCAACCGTTCCCCGATTACTCGCCGGTTCTGCGCGGCGTAGCTGCGAGCGTGGGGCTTGCGGCATACGTATTTGCGCTTGGGCTCAAAGAACGCCCGAGCACCTACTCACGGCGCTCGCGAAGCAGAGCAAGAGAAGCTTCACGGACAGAGAAAACGCAACACGGCGGCAGCGCGACCGGGCGCAGAGGCGCGGCTCGCTCGCCGGAACACCTCTCGAACTCCGGCGCGACCGGTTAGGCGCGACCGGTTGGTTATGGCCCGATTGAACGATTGCGCGTGCGGCTTACTTTACGCGCGTCCAGACGGCGGCGCGAGAGTACGTATTGTCTGCCGACTCCACCCGGCCTTGCCTTATCTGAAGTGAGGTGGTGTCTTTCGAGCCGATGAGCGAACGCCCGTCTTCGCTCAAGCGGAAGCGCCAGCGCATAGGTCGCGCGCGCTCCACCACCTGAACCGCGATACTGTACGGAAAGGCATGCAGATACATCTTCGGCGAGTTGGGCTCGTCCTGGCGAATGATGATGAGTTCGTCGTCAACTGAGACGCGCAACTTCATGTAGTCACCGGAGTGCAACTCGGCCGTACCGCTCCCGTCGGAGCGTATTGTGACCTCACCGAGCCCTTCGTCGCCTTTCCAGGTACCGGTTAGCGCGCGAAGCTCGGGCTCTGCAGTGTACTGCTGCGGCTGCAACAACGCGCTGCCGGTGGGGCGGCCTTCTATCTCTGTCTCGGCGCGCTCGAGCGCTGCGAGTACCTCATCGGGCGGGTCTAACTCAAACAACGCGTAGATCGAGGCCGGAGAGGCGCGTAAGGCGTGTTCGTAGTCCTCAAACTCTCCCGAGTACGCGAAAAGCGTTGCACCGGTTTCGGTTTGAACGAGTTGCACGTCTAGATACACCGAACCGTTGAGCTGGTGGACCTCGCCGGTAACCAAGCCGTGCGCCGACACTACCTCCCGTAGCGGAGCGCGGTTGTGGGCGTCGGGGTCGGCGTTCCGGTAATGCGAGAGTTCCTCGAGCACGCGTTCACGATTGCGCGGCACGACGATGCTGAAGCGCTCTTGCTCCGCGATCTGAACCAGACTGGTGGTCAACCTGTTCTCCAACACACGAAGTTGAGAGGCCGAGATGCTGTCGTCGCTGCTTGTAAGCCCGAGAAATGCAAATACTACCTGTGAGCGAGGCTGCGCCGAAGCGGCAACCGGGAGTGTAACAAGCAGTAGCAGTGCTATTATGGCCTTCATTGTTGAGTTCCCTAACATAAGTATAGCATGCCCGGCACCCAATCGTCAGAATTCTCGCGCGCTTTCGTGCGCTTGCGCGAGTCTTCACTGCGGCGAGCGAGCCGAATGCCACGGCTCGCCGTTTGGTCGCGTTCTCCCGGCATTCAGAGAATCCGCCGGCCCTCGAGATAGTAACGTTTCTCGTGCGCCTCGCCGAGCGAGAAACACTTGCGCGGTAACGGGCCGGAGCGCGCTACGGTCGAAAACAACGCGTTCTTGTCGAACTCCGGCAGCAGAAAACCGACGGCGTCGCGCTCGTCGGCGAGGCGGATCACCTCCGAGACACCGTGAATGTAGTCGAGCTCGCCGCGCTTTGCCTGGCGAAGGTAGCGGTCGATGAAACGCTGCAGGACCGCCGCGGCGAGGGTTCCCTCCGGCTCGGTGAGGTGGAGCCGGTGATAGCGGCCCTCGGCGTAAACCGTGATTTGATCGATCGGCGGGAGCGTTTCGGCCGCAGACGCCGAAACGTCACGCTCGAGTGTGAACACTCCGCTTGTCGCGGCTGCTTCGAGGAGCGCCGAGGCATCGGCTGAGAACACGACTCGGTGTATCGGCTCAAACTCGAGCGCAGGGTCGTGCAGATTAACTAGCTCGGCGAGAGCGTAGCGTGACGGGTGCGCGTGGTCCGTGGCCACGGCGGGTTCGCGCTTCTTCAGTTCTTCCCAGACTTGTTTTGCGGTGGCGAACGAGTGGTTGCCGTCGCCCATCGCGAACAGCATCGGTTGTTCGGCGCCGTAGCGTTCTTTCATGCGGGCGGGGTCGGCGAGGCGCTCGAACTCCTCGGCGAGAAACGAGAACTCTTCGTCGCTGTTGACCGGGTACCCGCTCACTCGACCGCCTCCGAGCATGAGCTCGGTGTCGTACAGCGGTTGCACGCCGCCGGCACGCTTCCGAAGCCCGGCAAACACGCGGTCTTCGGGATCGTCGATCAGGATCATGATATGTGGTAGCTCGAGCGGCGCGCCGTCGCGGATACGTACCCGCGGGGGTAAGCGATCGACGATCGTTTCCTCGGTGGCGCGGATAAGGCTTTCGGAATCGGGTGAGAAATCGTAGCGCTCGAGATCGAACGCGAGCATCAGACCCCTGCGTGGATGTTCAGATGAGGTTCGCCGCTCGAGGTAGACCGCGGTAGCGTCATGGGTCACGAAAACCGCTTCATCTAAGTAGCGGTGCATCGTGGCACGAATGCGCTCGATACGCTCCTCGCTATCGGAGTCTTCTAGGTATACCTCCGGGAATATCGTGTGCAGCGTAGAGGGCTCATCGCCGACAAACTCCTCGACGCGGCGCCAGTACTCGGGGTCGGATGTATGCTGATCGCATGCGATCACCGCCCATTTTTTTAGATCGATACCTTCGCGAGGAAGCAATACGTCCGGGATTCG
>SLBH01000026.1 GCA_007126415.1 Spirochaetales bacterium | reverse complement strand
ACCCAGCCGGCCTCATCGCCGCGAGGCTGCACCGCAACTCGGCGATTTGAGATGATGGAACCGCTCTCGGCCGAGAACGCCTCGATTGCCTGCACGACCTCCGGCGCGAAGGGACGCATAACCTCGAAAAAGTTTGTGAGCCCGCCGGGGCTCAGCGGCATGAGGTGCTGCGAGGCTTGAGCGTTCATCAGAACAATTGTTCCGTCGGGCTTCAGCTCGAGCAGCGCCGCAGGCGCGAGATACAGAAACTGTAGCAGCTTTTCGGTTTCATCAGGCTGGTGCTGCGTACTCATGCTACCTGCCGGCATAACGGTGTGATGGCGCAAACGCTGGTGTTAGATGCGCTCAACCAGTAGAAACTGGGTTGCTTGATTCGCATCTTTGAGCATGCGAAGACGAACTTCGGTTGGCCGCATGCGGTAGGTAAAGACGTAATCGATAATCTCATCTATTGCTTCGTTTTGGTGATAGCGTTCGGCAACCATGAAGTTGTTGGTACACGGTGCAACCTGCGTGAAAAAATTGCGCCCGATAACGTTCTCGCGTGACAAGCCCGAGAGCTTCGCTTCGGTTTCGTTGTAGTTGATAAGGGCGGCCAGTACGCCGGACTGCCTGAACTCCATCTGAACCATACGTTCCCACTATACCAGCGGTCCATAGATTTGTCTTGACCACGCTTGGGCCGGGCGCTATCTTTCGATCACAGTATGAAACATTATCCGTTCTCGGCGCTTATCGATCAAGATGCATTGAAAACCGCATTGCTGATATCGGCGGTTGACCCTGCCGTCGGTGGTGTGCTGATACAGGGGCAGAAGGGCACCGCTAAATCCACCGCAGCGCGCGCGTTGGCGGCACTGATGCCGGAAATTGCGGTGGTGTCCGGTTGTCCGTACCATTCGCACCCCGATGACCCCGAGCTTATGACCGAGGAGCTGCGAGAGCGCTACGAAGCCGGTGAGCGCTTCGATCGCGAACGCGTGGAGGTGCCGCTCGTGGAGGTACCGCTCGGCGCTACCGAGGATCGCGTGGTTGGAAGTCTCGATATGCATGCCGCGCTGGAACGCGGCGAGATTCGCTTTCGGCCGGGCTTGCTCGCGCAAGCAAATCGCGGCATCCTGTATGTCGACGAAGTGAACCTTCTGCCAGATCATCTTGTGGACGTACTGCTTGACGCTGCGGCTTCGGGGGTCAACAGGGTAGAGCGTGAGGGTGTGTCGCATTCGCATCCGGCTCAGTTCTTGTTGATCGGTACGATGAATCCCGAAGAGGGCGAGTTGCGGCCGCAGTTCCTCGACCGCTTCGGGCTGTGCGTGACGGTTTCCGGGGTGCGAGACCCCGACCGGCGCCAAGAATTGGTGCGTCGGCGGCTTGAGTACGAAGACTCTCCGGCGCAGTTCGCCGCAGCTTGGGCCGAGCATGAGCGCGCTCTGGCTCGGCATATCGCGTCTGCGCGCGAGGCGTTGCACTCGATTGAGCTTCCCGAGGAAACGTGGGGCAAGATCGTAGAGATGGCCGCCGAGGCCGAGGTCCATGGACACCGCGCCGAGCTCGCGATCGCGAAAGCGGCGCGAGCGCTCGCGGCGCTCACCGAGAAGCCGCGCGTCACGAGCGCCGAGCTTGCCGAGGCGGCGCGCTTTGTGCTGCCCCATCGGCTGCGAACTATGCCGCTGCAGCTCGGGGGCGAGATCGAGGAACAAGTCGACCAAGTAATCCGCGGCACCCTCGAGAGCCACGAGAGCCGGTTTAACAGCGACGGCGTTGCGTCCGGTGCGGGCGCCGGTGGTGCAGGCGAGACGGCCGACGCCGGAGACGCAGCCGACGAAGCCGCGCAAGGTAACGGGCGGCAGGGGCAAAGCGGTGTTCACGAGCTACAGGAAGAGGATGCCCAGGTGCCCGGAGCGGCAGCGGCCGGTAGCCTTTTGTTCTCTCATCTCAAAAAAAAACTTCCGAGCGCGCGATAGCGGCGGAGCACGAGCTTGCGGTCGAGATAGAGCCCGAGATCGTCACGCTGAACGCGGGCGGTCAGGTAGCCGGGCGACGGTCCGCGACCCTCACCCCGTCCGAACGCGGCCGCTCGATCGGCACGCGCCCGCTGGAACCCGATGAGCTTAGCGGAGATATCTCGTTCGCGGCGAGCGTACGTGCTGCGCTGCTACGCCAGGGCGCGAACGCGGCGACGCGGCACCCGGCCGGCGGTGAAGCGGACGCCGGCGCTTCCGAGGCGGCTGCGCCCGGTGTGCGGCTCGCGGCACAAGATCTGAGACGGCACCGGCGGGTCGTCCCTGCCGCAACGCTTGTAGTGTTTGTGCTCGACGCCTCCGACTCGATGCACGCCCGCGAGCGAATCGGAGCCGCTAAAGGTGCCATTCTCTCGATCCTCAACACCGCCTACCGCCGCCGTGACTCGGTTGCGCTCGTTACGTTTCGTGGCGACGACGCCGAGGTGGCGCTCGCGCCCACCGGCAGCGTGACGCTCGCCTACCGCAAACTCAGGCGGGTCAAGGTTGGGGGACCTACCCCGTTTGCTCACGGCTTGTTGCGGGCGGTTGAACTGATCGACCGCGAGCGTGGCCGGAATCGTGATCTGCAACCGGTGATGGTGGTAGTCTCCGACGGGGAGGCAAATGTGCCGTTGCAGCCCGGGGCGGACTGTTTGAGCGAGCTACGGGTGATTTCGCGCCGTATTCGCGCGCGCGAGATACCGACCGTCTGCCTTGACACCGGCTCAAGCGGGGTTGCGCGGCCGGGTCCGGGCGGATTCTCGGCCTCTATATACCGCAGCTCCGATATGCGCGGTCTCGCCTCATGGCTCGGGGCGAGGTATCGGCGCCTTGCGCGTGTCGGAGCCGGTGAAGTCGTCGCGGCGGTGCGAGAATCCGGCGTCGAGTTGTGAGATTCTCCACGGATTCTTGATAGAGGGATTTGATTTCTCACGCGTTATCTGGTAAAATTGTGTAACAGTAGATAAGTAATCGCAACGCGCCGAACTTATCACCCGGAAAACTACCTGTAGAAGTTACCATATGGATTACCTTTCGATGTTATGGGCCGGCGAACTAGAAGCCGGTACGGTGAGCGAGCAGCTCCGCGACCTTACCGCAGTTTGGCTCGCCGACGATAAGGCGCTGCTCGTCGCCTCCGACTCCAGCGGCGGAATCGGCAATAAGCCTCAGGACGCCGTAACCATGGATCCCTGGATGACCGGTTACTTTACCGCCCGGGTCCCGCTCCTCGAGATTCTGTGCGCCGGAGGGCGCCCGATCATGATGGTCGGATCGTTCGCGGTCGAGATGGATCCAATCGGCGAGGCGTTCCGCCTCGGTATGCAGACGCTCGCGCGCGAGGCGGGTCATCCCGATCTCCCGATCCGTACCCGGAGCGAGGAGAACGTTGTTACGGTGCAGTCGGGCCTTGGTGTCACGATCCTTGGTATTGTTTCGCGCGAGGCGCTGCGTGTTGGGTCGTCTCGACGCGGCGACCTCGTTGCGGTAGCCGGCATCCCAAAGAGCGGGCCGTGGTTTCACCTCGCTCCGGGCGACCCCCAGATTCTCAGTATCCAAGATCTTCTGCGCGTGCGCGCCGACGGCGCGGTGCACGATATCGTCCCGGTGGGCTCGAAGGGCGTTGCGTTTGAGCGCGGAGAGCTCTCGCGGACAAGCGGCCTCGAGTTTAGGGGACGTAGCTCGATGCTCCTGGAAGATCAGTCGGCCGGGCCCTCGAGCTGTGTGGTGTTCTCGATTGCCGGATCCGAGGCTCTGGACCGGCTATCGCACGAGGTATGCGCGCCGCTTACCGTGATCGGCGAGTTCACGCAGCGGTGCGAAATCGAAGCGGCCGGCGCCCTTTGAGGAACACCGGCCGCGTAGTTTGTGATCGGCTGTCGGCGTAACGCCAGCGCGGCGCTTAGGCCGGCTCAACCTCCACGATCAGCTCGCTCATCATCGTGTGTCCCGAGATCGGTTCCTTCTGATACTCGGCGATGTCGTGCGGGTTAAATCCACCGAGCTCCTTAGATACCTCGTAGTACGGCGTGCGGTTGCCGTAGCCGGCGGGCGCGAACAGCATGTCGGGGTGAATGCGTTCGGTCACCTTAACGCGTGCCTCGGCGGTTCGCCCGTTGCGAGCGCGAACGCGGATCGTGTCGTTCTCGCCTACGCCGAGCTCGGCTGCGCGCGAGGCGTTCATCCAGACGCGGTTGCTGTCGTAATCCTTTGTAATCTGCGCGAGAATCTTGATGTTGTTCGTGGCTGCGTGCGAGTGATACGCCTGTTTACCGTGCACCACGCGGAACTCGTTGGCGGCGAGCTCAAGCCCTGTTTTCGGTTCGTACCAGCTCGCGATCGGGTCAAAGCCGGCCTGCTCGAACTCTCGGCTATAAAACTCAAAGCGACCCGAGCGGGTGAACAATTGAGGTACCGGTTCGAGGTCACCTCCGGTTGAGGCGAGAAACGCCCGGGGCTTTGTCTTGGGAGCTTGTTCGGCCGGTGGAACGAGCGTACCGCAGCCGGCCGGCAGTACCGGTTCGTCGGAAACCTCGGCTGCGAGGGTGCCGGACTGCTTGAGCTCCGCGAGGGTGATCGGCTGCTCGGCGAGCAAGGCCTCGTTCCAGTCGTCCAGCGTGAATGCGAAGTACTCTCCGACTCCCAACTTCTCCGCCAATAGGGTGGCAATCTCGTCGAAGCTCTTGGTGTCGGGATGCACCTTCTCGATCGTTTTGGTGCGCATCGCGACCGTTGGGCCGACTGCGTT
>SLBH01000073.1 GCA_007126415.1 Spirochaetales bacterium | reverse complement strand
TACCGCACCTATACCCCCGACGCGCTCGGCGGCGAGCTCGTGTTCGGAAGCGGAAACGTGATCCGGTTCACCGACGAGCTCGAGATGCAGCTCGCGCTCGGGCTGCGCTGGAACCTCGTCGACGCCACCTACTCAACCGCCCCGGACGACTACCCCGGAACCGTCACAACCTCCGGCTCGCTCTCGTACGACACGCCGAACCTGCAAGCCTATTTGGACGGCGCGGTTGAGTTTCGCGTACCCGACACTACGGGCTACCTGAGGCTGTTAGGCATGGAAGAGAAAGAGACGCGCCTTGCGGTGCGAGAACACACCATCGTTCCCTCCGCGCCGCCTCTGAACGACGATGAAGGAGCGGGCGACGATCCGCCTGCGGCGCTGGCGCAGGACAACCGCGGCATTCTGCTGTTTCGCGACTACAACCGCTACGACGCGTTCGGTAACCCGAGCCTGCAAGATTACGACTGGTCCCTTCCCTCCGACCAACTCTACCCCTACGAGGACGGCTCACGCATCGGCCCGTATAACGCGCTCGCCGACGGTGACGGCATCGACGGGCAAGTCATGGTGATGGAGTTCGAGCTTGCCGACGGAGACGACCACTGGGTCGGAGCGCAGTTGCGACCGGAGCACGCGCAGGATCTCGACCTGTCGGGAGTATCGGGGTTGCGCTTTCGCTGGAACACCGAAGGCCTCGACGAAGACGACGACATCAGCGTCTATCTGCAGATCGGCGCGCTCGATGAAGACCTCGACGGCGACGACACCCTCGACCGCGGGCGGAGCCGCCTCAATCCCTCGTTCCCTTTTCAGGACGGCAAGCGCAGTATCGAGCTGTTCGCGGGCGGCGGAATCCACAACACCGATTTCATCAACTCAGAAGATGCGAACCGTAACGAGATTCTCGACCGCGAGAACTCAAAGCTAATCGTGACCAAGAAACTCTACGACTCCAACGGCAACGATGGGCTGGTAACTGAGCTCCCTGCCGGCAGCGACTGGCCGACGGTCCGCGTCTCGCTAAGCGCCGCCGAGCGTGAGCGGCTGCGGCGCGTACGCGGCGCACGCGTGCTGATCGTGCGAAACGGTGGAACCGCGGAGATTGCCGGCCGAGCGATGTTCTCGAGCTTCACGTTCGAAGGCTCGACCTTCGCGGCCGAGATCATTGCCCCCGCGACCGGCGAGGTTCTTCCGCCCGGCACGAACGCCGACGGTGAGAGCGAACTCGCAGCGCGCGAGGTGCGCGACCCCGACAATCTGCGAGGCAGCTTCAGCGAGGTCACGGAGATCTTTCATCCCACCGGCGGAGACGGGCAGCGCGTACTGCTCGTCGACTGGCGGAATCTCGATAACACCCAGGCAGGTGCCGGCTGGAGACTGCGCGACTACGTCACGCCGGTGCCGATAGACCAGTACGAGAACCTGGTGTTCTACCTCAACCTCGAAACGGTGGAGGTGCCGACGAACGCCGGCGACGACGAGCTCGTGGTCCGCCTCCTCGACGGCGAGAGCCGAGGCGTCACCGCCGAGATTCCGCTGACCGGCGTGCTGGAGTACCCGTCCGGCGCCGGAGACCGGACCGGGTGGCGGCGGGTCGAGATTAGTCTCGCCGACCGTGAGGTCTACGCAGCGACACCGGGGAGCAGTGCAAGCCGCCTAAGCGGCGCCGAGGTCCGCGTCGACAGCCTCGGCGGCAGCCGGCGGGTGTCGCGGCTGGAGTTCGAGTTCAGCGGGCGCGAGAGCGGGCGAATGTACATAGACGAGGTGCATTGGCGCGACGCGCAGCTCAGCGTCGAGGGCGCGGCCTCGGCCTCGTTGGCGTATCAATACCCCGACACCATACTCGAGCTCGGCGAGTTCCCGGTGCTCGCGAACCTGCGGCTGCGGGAAGACCTCGCCGCGCGCAGCGGGGGGTTCTCGCCCGAGTCCGAGTTCTCGGACCGCCCCGGGAGCTTCAGCTCGCGCACCGGCGCCGGCGCCGATATCGCCCGTGTGAGCCTCGACACCGAGTTTGAGGTGGTGCGAAGCGAGGATGCGGTTACGACGCTCGGCGGGCACCAGATTCAGGCCCCCGCCGAACCGGCCCCGGTCATGCTGTTCGAGGAGTACCGCAGAAACTACAACGCGTTCCGCCCCTCAATGAGCCGACGCACCGGGGTGAGGCTCGAGCGCAGCGGCCTGGGGCTCCTGCGGTTCGACAGCACCGGCAACCTGCGCGACACCCGACTCCAACAAGACTGGCGCGCGCAAACCTCCTCGCTGTGGGACGGCAACTGGCGGCTGCGTGCCGAGGGACGTCTTGGGCAGACAGCCTCGGGGTATGTCTTGCCGAACGAGAACTACTTCGCCTCCTGGGTGGACGCTTACACGCTTACCATCCCCTGGGAGAACGGTACGAGCACCCGCCGCAGCGGCGAAACCGAGCTCAGGCTCGACTACGAACGCGAGCGTTTCGCGGTCAACTGGCACCCCTCGCTCGCCTATCAAAACCTCAGCGTGACCGAGGAGCGCCAGCGCAACCGCGGCGCGCTTCGGCTCCGCACGCCGTTTCGAGCACCGCTGTTCGACCCAGTTCGTCTCACGCTTACCCCGAGCTACACGCGTACCTTCTCAAACAGCGCGATCTCGCCCGACAACCAGGGATTCGGGGACGATCTCAGGCAGTACTTCGAGGAGTTTGGACGCCAGGACTATATCTACGGCTCGCCGCCGTTCGCGGAGCTGTTCACCGATGCCGAGAACCTCAGCTTCGCCGAGGCGTCCGAGCCGCTCCCGTTTGCGCGCTACAGCCCCGCTACCGCCCTCGAAGCGTCGCGCCCGTTCGGTTCGCACTGGCGCGACCTGCTGATCCCCAGTAGCGCACGCAGCGAGGTGCAGCGAACCTTAACGCGCGACGGCGACGCGCTGAGCGACCGCAGGCAGTACGGGCTGAGCTTCACAACCGCCGCGGTGAACCTTTTCGGCAGGCGCGGCGCGTACCCCAGGTTTAACCTCTATCAAAGCGACGAGTTCCGCAACACCGTAAGCTACCGACTGCGCGAAGCGCCCACGGGAACGATCGAGGGCTGGGACACCCAGGTCACCAACGAACTCGGATTCTTTGGGCGCGAACACCGCCGGCTCGAGATAGAGAATCGCGTTCTGCTGGAACGCAACGACGAGTTCGCACGCGAGCTCGAAACCGAGGCGCGGTTTCGCTGGCGTTGGTATCCGATCACGATCTTCGGAAGCGAGCGCCTGCAGCAGTTTGTGGAGCGCGGTGCGTTTTACCGCCACACCGAGCGCGTCAAGGTAACCGCACGCCGCTACGACGAGAATCCGCAACGCGATCTTGTGACGGTGGTGCTCGGCCACGAGACCTCGCTCGAGATTCCGGACCGTGGGTCGATCCGAGCCTATCTCGATCTCGGTTGGGGTATCGAGCCGTTTGAGGTCACCGACGACGATTACGTCAATCAGATCATTCTCGGCATACAGGGCGGCGTTGAGGCGCGCTTCCAGTACTAGCGCCGCCCGTGCTACGCTACCGGCGCGATGGAGAGATCCCAACAACGCGTTTGCGTACTGCCGCCGGAGGTCGCCCGAAAGATTGCCGCCGGCGAGGTTATCGAGCGCCCGGCCTCGGTGGTGCGCGAGCTGCTCGACAACGCTATAGACGCCGGCGCCGATTCGCTTGAGCTCGAGATCCAAAGCGGCGGCATCGAGAGTGTTCGCTTGCGCGACAACGGCTCAGGCATCGCACCCTCCGACCTTCCAACCTGCGTGCTTCCGCACGCCACCTCCAAGATTTCCCGCGTTGAGGATCTTGAGCGCGTGGGAAGCCTCGGGTTCAGAGGTGAGGCGCTTGCAAGCATCGCGGCGGTCGCGCGGCTCGAGATCACCTCGCGGGAAGCCGGTAGCGATACCGCGGCGCGCGTGACGGTTGAGGCAGGCAAGGCCAAGCCGGTGAAGCAGGTGCCGGCCTCACCCGGAACCACCGTTGTGGTGAACAACCTCTTTTACTGCGTTCCGGCGCGCAAGAAGTTTCTCAAGCATACCGGTGCCGAGACCGCGGCGGTTCGCGCTACGCTCCTCGAACGCGCAACCGCGTTCCCGGAACTGCAGTTTCGCTTCTCGGTAGACGGCAACCTCAAGGGGTTTTATCCGTCTTCCACACGCGCAGAGCGCGTTGCCGCAACGCTCGGCGGCGGGCTCGCGCCCGAACAGCTACACGAGATACACGGCACCGGCCCCGATTTTGCGGTTAGCGCGGTGCTCGCCGGGCCGGAACAGTTCCGGCGCGACCGCAAGCAGATTCAGATCTTCGTCAACCGCCGCCGGATTACGGAGTTCGCGTTTGTGCAGGCCGTGGAGCACGCGTTCTCTGAGTTCATGCCGGGTGGGCGTTTTCCGATCGCCTGTTTGTTTATCGAGTGCGCCCCCGAGATCATTGATTTTAACGTTCACCCGGCCAAAAAAGAGGTGCGGTTTCGCACCAAGGCCGATATTCGCCGCCGCGTCGTGGATCTCATCCGCGATTACCTGCACGCCTACGAGCGCTCGTTGCAGGTTGCGGCGCGCAAACGCGCAGACCACACGCCCGACCCGGGGCGGGTTTCGCAGCCGTCACCGTGGCGCGAGCTGTTTGAACCCACGCACACCGTGCCGTTATCGGCCGCCGAGCGCGCCATGTTTGTCCAAACCGGCAGCCGTCCCGGGGCGCCGCCCGAGCCGCCCGAGGCCCCCGCGCCTATACCGGCGCCGGAGCAGACCGCGGTCCGGGAGTTTCGGTATC
>SLBH01000278.1 GCA_007126415.1 Spirochaetales bacterium | reverse complement strand
CATTCCGGTTATACTCCGCCGAAAACACGGCTACACACATAACCATGCCAGGATAGCTCAGAGGCAGAGCAGCTCACTCGTAATGAGCAGGTCGTGGGTTCGATTCCCACTCCTGGCTAACCAAGGACCCTACTACTGGTCGAGATGCCGAGGGTCGTGTAGCTCCGGAAGGCGTACAAAAGATCGCCTCCCATAACCGAACCGTCACCGACGGCGATGCGCCGTCTGCGCCCGTGGGACACCGGGTGCGGATCAGTGCGCTGCTCGCGCTGCGCGGCGTACCAGCTCCTCGATAGGGACAGCAGGCGCCCCAAGCTGCTCAAGCATGCGTGACGGATCGCCGACCAGGGACCGATCGGCGCCACCGTGGTCGGGCTGAAAGATGATCTGCCCCTCGCCAAGCTCTTGCTGTACCATCTCCGCTAACTGCCTCCGGGCAAGCACCGTTGGATGGCAGATGTTGATCGCGTGCGCGTGGTTAGAATCGACGAGCTCGATAGCTCTGTAGGTCAGCTCCACAATATCCTCGAGGGCTATGACCTGAAGCCGCTGTTCGGGCGGCCCCTCCTGTGGTGCACCCTCGAGTATGGCCCTGGCCGCACGATAGATCTGGCCGGTTTCAGCTGTGTTCCCGAATAAGTAGCGCAGGTGCAACACGCATGACCCGGCACGCTCGGTTAGAAACTCGAGCAAGCGCTCCTGCGCGAACCGCGCGAGGCCGTATTCGCTATCCGGCCGTGCCGGGTCGTCTTCGGCAAACGGCGTTGAACCGGTGCCGTAGATATTGCCGCTAGAGCCGTTTATGATATGCGCTCGCCCCGCGTAACGTTCGGCGATCCGTCCCACACCACGATAGTTCAACTGCCAGATCGCTTCGCGGGCATCGGGGCCGGTGTGTTCCCAAGGCGCCCAGATTTGGAATATAACGAGGTCGGCTTCCGGCAGGCGATCCGGGTTATCGCTCTTGGCGTCGTACGCAATGGTCCGAACGCCGAGTGCTTCGATCTGTTGTCGGCCGGTAGCGTTGGAAAACCGGGCGGCGCCGTATAGTTCGGCACCGGTTCCGGCCAAACGCTCGGCGAGCATAAACCCGATTTTGCCGGAAGCTCCTACGATCAGTACGCGTTTGCCGGTGAGGTTCATGTGAGGCTCTCCTTTCGAGTTCCGGATTTTGTTGGGAGTTTTATACACCGGGATACTGGAATCTTGGTAGTAGACTGTTCCGCCCCGGCGTCTGGAGAAGAATTCTCGGTGGTATTGGACGGGAGGTGTTCGCGAACGACGTCGGCGGAAGCGCCCTCGGCGGCGATGCGGACGCGAAACCACTCTTGTTCTGCATGAACGCCGAACGGGCACTGGCGTTTCTAACTATTAGGAGTGCGCAAAAGAGCCGCAATCCACGCGAGACAGGAGATAATCCAGACGATGCTTCCGGCGAGAGAGAACGGATCCCCGGCGCGAATCGACGAAATGACGAACAGGAGCCCCGATACCGAGAAACCTGAAAGACCCACGATATCAATATATTTCATGAGCGACAAAACTCCAGTTAACGAAGTGACCTAATCCTTGCCCCGCCTATTATGGAGTAGGCGTAACCTGCCGTCCACCGGTTCGGGACAACTTCATGGTCAAAAACGGCCGAACCCGTCTCAGCTGAGAGCCTCCGGCTCGGGTCGTTTCTCTGCTGCAATCGCGTCTAGTACGCTGCTGCGGCCTTGCAACTCGAGATAACTTCTCCTACTATTTGTACGGACGCCAAAATTGTTTCCGTGTAGGAAACAACGCGTGACCGCGGACGACCGCCTAGGAAGAATATGCTCGCACGACTTTTTTGCTTTGTTTTTCTTCTTGTGGCTGCTGTTTCGCTGCACGCGCAGGAACGGGTTTTGCAGGTTTTCCGCGGGCCTGAGCGCGAGGAGCGTATCGAACGAGCGGTATATCTCGCAAGCGGCGTAGAGCTTGCCACATCCGGACTCTCAAGCGCCATGCTGCGATACAGCCCCGCGGACGACAGCACTATCGGCGCCGCCGAGGATGCCCCGGGCGACAGGAGCGCGCTGCTGGACGTAGCAAACCTTCTTCCGTACTTTCGCGTTCCAAATTGGGATTATGTGCTTTCCATCGGGTACACCAGAGCCGACAGTCGCCTGAGCGTTGAGATGGACCTGTATGAGAGCGAGTCGGGAGCGTTGCTTGCAGCGGCCGAAACGACCGCCGAAATAGACTTCGAGCTCGATTCGGCGATAGCGGCGGCGGTTCGGGACCTAATCGCGGAAGCGGGAATTGCCGACAGTTCAGTGCGCGGCGAACTGGAAGGGGTGGCGCCGTTTCTGTTTGTGATGCGGCCCGAGGAGCCGGACGAAGCGCCGGAGGGGACGGCCGCCCCCCGCGACCCGGAGCTTCCTCTGCCTCCGGTGCTTCCGGAAATGGCGCCGGCGCCGCCTCGCGCGCAGGGAGCCGAGATTTCGGTTCTCGGCTCGGCCCTCGTTATGCTTGGGGAAGCAACGAGCCTGTTCCGATACGGTGCGGGCGCGGCGCTTTCAACCGGCTACGCGTTTCCGCTCGAACGGTCTGCAGTAACGCTTTCGGGGCGCGTTTCGGCGAATCGGGTGTTTTCCGACGAGGGCGTGCAAGGTGGAAGAGTGTTCCTGTGGACCTTTGGGCCTGAGATCCAGCTCGGAACGCCTTCCCGGGCGCCGAGCCGCTCGGGGCTGCGCGCCTCCGCCGGCGCTTCGGTTGTAACGGTAGACCGACCGGCGGGTGCGTTACACAAAACGGTTCCGTACGTGGATATTGGGGCCAATACAAGGCTGCCGCTGGGGAAGCGGTCTTCACTCGGCGGTGAGGTTAGCCTTTTAGCTGTTTTTGAAGGCGATATGCCGCTCACAGCGATTGCCACATCGTTTATGCTTACGTTGGAGCCCTAACAATGCGCAGATACGTTGCCACAGCACTGCCGACACTTCTATTCGTCCTTACTCTCACAGGCTGTGACAATTTCGTACTCAGCGAGTTATTCAGCCGCCACCCGCTCACGCTTGTGCCGGATCGAAATCCCATCGAGCAGGGCGAAGAGATTCCGCTTTTCGTGAGCGGAGGCGGAAGACCGTACCTTTTGCGTTTTCCCTCGGACGCTTCGGACTTCTACCACGATGAAGGGCTCGGCACGTTGAGTCAGCCTCCCGACGCGAGCTACCGAGCGGCCGATTCAATAGGAACGGTGACGATCAGAGCAGCAGACAGCATTGAGAGCATCTACGATCTTGAGCTTACCATTGTTCCTCCGAGACCGACGGATTTCACCGTCGACGGAGATACCGGCGACAATCACACAATTGAGCTCACGTGGGGATACGGCGATAAAGAGGGACACACCGGGTTCCGCGTGGAACGCTCGACCGACGGGGAAGCGTTCGAGCTGGTTGACGATTCGGAGGCGCTCGACCGGGAAGCGACGGCATTCACAGACGAGGGTCTCAATCCGAATCAGCTGTACCATTACCGGATCTACACGGTCGCCGGCGAGTACGAATCGCGGCGAACCGAACCGCGCACGGCGTACTCTGACCCGTAAGATTAGTGATCGATAGCTTGGTCCGGCACCCCGAGCTCCAGAGCCCGCTCGCTAAAGCCAACAAGGCGCTCGATATAGCCTTCAGGCGTATCGGGAGCCGTATTCACGCCGAGCTCAATGCCGATTTCGGCGGCCATTCGTTCCACGGCCTCGGCCGCCGCCTCAAAGCCTTCCCTGCGACCTCGCACCAGCCGTTGACTGCCGAACTCCTCGAAGTAGCGGTCGAGGTTGTCGGCGAGATCCGGATACTCCTCGCGGATCGGCGCGGAGGCCGCAATCGCGCGCAGAAGGGCCCGCGTTTCCACGAGCTCGAGCAACCACGATTCGTCCGGCTCCGAGCTCGTGCCGGGCGAAACATCGACCTCGAAATCCCCCAACCTCGGCATGGCGGACCTGGCCTGCTCGACACGTTGACCTGATTCGGCGATTCTCGTCTCGAGTTCTTCGATGCGGCGCCGGCTTTCCTCAAGCCGGCTGCGCACAACAAGGGAGCCGTGGATAACCGGGGGGGGCATCGGGTTCCGCAGTTTCAGCGTCCGACGGGCGAGGCAGTCGGTCGAGCACCTCCCGGATCGCGGTCTGACGGCCTCCATCCTCGGGCGAACGCGGGTCGTCGCCGAGATCCGCCTCATCGTCCGGTTCGAACAGCAATGCCATGGAGCGATCGATTCTCGCCGAAAGCAGTTCGTCGCGGTCGCCTTCGGCTTCCCGAAGCTGCGCCTCGATAAGCTCCTGCTCGCTCGTGGTTCCGTCCTGCCCGCGAAGCTCCAGATACCGCCGACGAAGGACCGCGATCTCGCGTTCCTTCTCCTCGAGCAGGCGGTCTGTCTCCTCTTTGAGCTCACGAAGCAACTGCCACTCGGTGGTCACGAAGCGAGTTTCAGCCCTCGTGGTCTCGCGCACGCTACCACGGTACTGGACGGCCGCCGCCGACAGCACGATCGCCGCCACGAGGATAAGTGCCGCATTCGCAACTACGGGAAACACGAAACCCCCGCCTCGTACGCCGTTTTCCCGAGTCTTTTGGCCCTTCATCGTTCGCCTCATCGCCTTCACATACTACAACCCATCGGGGTCGCCGTGCTACAGTTTCCTCTAGTGAAAACGCAGGTAGGCATCCGTACAAAAGCATATTTGTTGTTTCTTCCACTTGTCGTGGTCGTCGTCGGGGTAAGCGGGATCCTCGCATCGCTCGAGGCTCGAGGTGCGCTAACCGGCGTCGCGACGCGCTTGCTTGCGTACAAAGCCGAGCAAATGCAGGACTACGTTTACAGTGAGTGGGAGCTCCTGACCGAACTCGGCCTCGACGGCAGCCCCGAGTACCGCGAGTCGATGGAGGCGTCCGTACAATCCTACGCAGCCTCCCTCCTTCGAAGCGAATCCGAACAGATTATTGCCGCCGATTCCGACGGGGAAATCGTGATGAGCGTCGGCCTCGGTGGGTCGGACCCAGGAGCTTCGATATCGCTTGGAGACTCGGTTGAGATCGAGCCGGGATGGTCGGAAATCGAGGTTGGCGGCCAGGACCGTGTGGCCGTAGCATTCTCGTTCGAACCGTTCGGATGGACCGTTGCAGTCACCGAGCTCGAGTCGGCCTTCTTCTCCGACGTAGAGGCGATTCAGCGCAATCACGCGGCAATTCTTACCGTTTCGCTCCTTGCGGGAATTGCAGTTATCTCGCTTTTTGTCGGATACATAATTCGTCCGATGGAGGCGCTCGCCGGAACCATTCAGTACGTATCCTCCTCGAACGATCTCTCGAGCCGCGCCGCGGTCACTTACTCCGACGAGGTCGGCGCCCTCGCGGAGTACTTCAATGGAATGCTCGATTCGCTTGAGTCGAGCTACCGGGAGTTGGAACAGCGCACCGAGTCCGAGAGGAACGCCCGAAAGACGGCGCTCGAACGGGAGGAGGAAACACTGCTGCTGTTAGGGCGGATTTCCGAGTACCGCGACCAGGAGACCAGCGAGCATCTCGACCGCGTCGGGACGCTCTGCAGCGCCCTATCCCGCCTGCTCGGGCAATGCGCCCGCGAACAAACAATTATTCACCGTAGCTCACAACTCCACGACATCGGGAAGATCGCAATCCCCGACGCCATTCTACGCAAGCCGGGAACGCTAACCGAGGACGAATACGAGCAGATGAAGCTTCATACCGCGTACGGCTACAATCTCCTCAAGGACGCGGAAAGCATCTACCTTCGTCACGCGGCAACAATAGCGCGCACGCACCATGAGAAGTGGGACGGCACCGGTTACCCCGACTGCCTCGCCGGAGAAAACATTCCGCTCTCCGGCCGCATAGTGGGTCTTGTGGACGTTTTCGATGCATTGACCTCGAGTCGCCCCTACAAGCGGGCATGGTCGGCCGAAGAAGCCCGAGAGCACATTCTCGAGCAACGCGGCAAACACTTCGATCCGCTGTTGGTCGATATCTTCAACGACAACTTCGAGATGCTGCGGCAACTGGTGAAACGGTGAGCGCTGGACGTGCCGGTTGTAGTATCTCGGCGGTTCGAACGTGGCCACACTGCGGGCCGTCGTCCGGCGCTGAACCGGTTCACCTGCTCGAGTTCCGCGCCTCTGAAGCCGGCTCGACGTTCGCGTTCAACCGGAAGAGGTTTCCGGAGTCGTAGCGCGACTTGACCTCCCGCAGGCGCCGAACGTTTGCCTGCGCGCCGGCGCCGAGCAGGCGTGCACCGTCGTCGGCATTGAAGTTGAGATAGACCCCGTTTGTAGAGATCTGCTTAAGATCGCTCCAGCATTCGCGCGACCAGGCGATGTTTGCCTCGTCGTCTTCAGGGCTGTTCCAACCGTTGTCGATGCTGATATTGAAGGCGGCGCCACGGTTTCCGAACGCGGTGGCGTCCTCGGGCACGTCGGCAACGGCACCACCGAGATGCCTGAGCACGACCAGAGTTCCGGGGTTGATCCGGCGGTTGGCCCACTCGACGATCTTATCTACCGCGTTGTCGTTCATCCCGTTCATGAAGTGCGACTTCCAGTAGTAACGCTTGCCGTCGGGCAGGAACTCGTCAAAGGCGCTCTGTGATGCGAGGTAGGTCGTCCTACCGCTCTCGTCCCATAGCGGCTCGGCGAGGCGTCGAAGCGGAGCAAGCAGTTGTCCGCCGGCTTCGGGGTCGGCGGCGTAGATTCCCTCGAGCATGATGAACGGAGCACGGTGAAGCTCCGTCGGGAAGGCTTCGACCTCAGGAACGCTCCAGATATTGCAGTTGAGGCTTACTTCCCTGGGCGCGGACTCGGCAAAATCGCGCCACGCGGTGAGGACCTTTTCCGCAGTCTGCAGCGGATAGGCAACGCTCAGCCCGAACAGGTCCGGGCCAAGGCTGTGCAGCCGAAAGGTGAAAGAGGTAACAACACCGAAGTTTCCTCCCCCGCCCTGAAGCGCCCAGAAGAGGTCCGGATCTTGTTCGGTGCTCGCCGTTCGCGCTTCGCCCTCTGCCGTGACGATCCGCACCGACACAAGGCTGTCGCAGCTCAGACCGAACGCACGGCGCGCGAACCCCATCCCGCCCCCCAAGGTCAGCCCGGCGACACCGGTGAGCGAGACTTCGCCTCCGGGCGCCATTAGCCCGAACGCCTGGGTCGCCCGATCGAGGTCTCCCCACGTAGCGCCTGCACCAACCACCGCGGTCTGCTTCGTCGGGTCTACGTCGATGCCTTTCATCGCCGAAAGGTCAATCAGGAACCCGTCCTCAACCGTCGAATAGCCCGCGACGCTGTGCCCCCCGCCTTTCACCGCGGTCAAGGGTCGGTGCTCCGCCGCAAACCGCACGGCCGCCACGACATCCTCTTCACCGACGCACGACGCGATCAGCGCGGGACGCCGGTCGTACATTCCGTTCCACACGCGGCGCGCAACATCGTAGCCGGCGTCATCAGGCCGCAGCAGCTTTCCGGAGAATCGCTCCCGCATCGACTTGATTTCCGAGCTCAGGACCTCCTTCATCGAACCGTCCAGTGTCTTAATACTCACACTGTCCATAGCAACCTCCCGCTAATCTTCGTCGGGAATGCCCGTGCATCGCTCCCGACGTTTAAAGGGTAGCGCAGGAACGAACGTCGGGGTATTCGGGGAATTACGGTATTTCAGGAGGGTGCCTACGGTAGTCAGGCGCGCAGGCCGCGCTCGGCAAGTTGTCGGGCCGCTTCGGTCCTGGTTCGACAGTTCAGGCGATCGAACAGGTGCGCGACGTGCATCTCGACGGTACGAGTGCTGAGATAGAGCCGCGCGGCGATCTCCTTGTTCGTGAACCCTTCCATCAGCAGACGCGCCACGTCGAGCTGGCGCGGGCTGAGCAAACTCTCGAGTTCTGCGGACTTGTCGCCGAATGCGTCCTGCGGAGCGCCGCAGAGGCGCTCGCCGCCGGCACGTTCGTCGCCACCGTCGGACGATCGCTCGGTCTCGAGTGTCGCCGTGATTCGGGCAAGAAGCGGACGTGCGCCGAGCCGACGAGCGATCCCGGCTGCCGTCGCGAGGTTTGCCGATGCGCCATCCGCTTCGCCTGTCCGTTGTCCGGCGAGCGCCGTCTGATAGAGCGCGTGGGCCCGCTCGAGCGGCAAGCCGATTCGCTCGAAACGGTCGGCCGCGTCGAGGTAGCGAGCGGCAGCCTCATCGTAGCGTTCCGCGGCAAGAGCGGTTGAGCCGTGGCAGTAGGCGAGCGACGCATACGCCTCCGGGTTGCCGGTCTCGGACGCAATCTGCGACAGAAAGGCGACGGCATCAGACAGCTCCTGATGAGCCTGATACCTCGCGAAACAGACCGACGCGTGGCACAGGCAGGGGAGCAGATCGTGCCGGTCGTAACTCGTTACCGCGCCGTTTAGGAGTCCGCGGTACTCGCGCAATGCCGCGTCGTCCGCACCGTCGCACTCGAACAGGAACGCCCGCGGCCACTGGAGCATCACGAGGTAGACGCTGAACCCGCGCTTCCCGACGTACTGCTCGGCATCCCGCACCGCGTCGGCCGCCGGACGTAATTCACCACGCATCGCTCGGACCACGGCAGTATTGTACAGCGCGGTGGCTTTCGAGCCTGCCGGCGCGGAGTCAGACTGGAGCAGCTCGCGTGCGATCGCCAGGCTGCGGCTCCAGTCACCGAACCGGAACAGGACATAGCACATGCAGCCCATCGCATCGCAAGCAGCCTCCTCCGCGCCAATCCGCCTGCACTGGTCGAGCGCTTTGGTATATGCCTCCACGGCTGCGCCGTACTCGGAGGCAAACTCCAGAACCCCGGCAAGGCGCCGGTAGGTCTCCGCGGTTATTGCCGACAGCTCGTGTCTCACCGCCAGATCAAAGCCTTGTTCAACCGCAGCGAGCGCTTCTTTTTGCCGACCGGCCATCGCGAGAATGTGCCCCGCGAGGCCGAGCGCGCGGGCACGAATATCGACCCTTCCGCCCTGTTCCGCAAGCTCGGCGGCCTCCTTCGCGATCTGAATTGCTTTGTCGAGGCGGTTCGTGAGGATCAGAGTCGACAGCTGCTGAAGCAACTCCGCGGCAGCTTCCGCGGGCCGACCGAGGTCGCGAAATGAGGCCTCGGCGACGAGTCGCGCCCGAAATGCCCGCTCCTCGTCGCCGAGCAGACCACAGACAACCGCGAGCATTCGATGCACCTCGGCCCTGCGCTGCGGATCGTCGAGAACGAGGCTGCTGCCGGTTAGGACACCGAGCGCTTGTGCCGCGGAACTCAGCTCACCAACGAGTTGCTCGTGGCGCGCGATTCGAAGCAGAAGCTCAACGCGATCGATCTCGTGCTCTGCAGGCATCAGCCGCAGTGCCTCCCGTCCCGCCCTGATCGCATCCCGGTACGCGCCGAACGCTTCGGATCGCTCCACCGCGTTCAAGAACCCTTCCCGCGCCGCATCGCTGTCGCCGGCCGCAAGTTGGTGCTTGGCAATGATCGCCGGCTCTGCGCCGCAGCGGTGCAGGCGGGCGGCGATACGCCGGTGCAACTCGCGTCGCACCGACCAAGGAATCTCGGCTCGCACTGCATCGCGCAGCAGGCTGTGGCGGAACTCAAGTTCGGTATCATGGACGCGCCGCAGAAACCCGGACTCAAGCAACGCATCCGGATCACCCGCAATAGCTTCCAGATCCGGCAGTCGAAGCTGCGTTCCCCCGAGCGCAACGATGAATACCTGCTCCTGCACGGGTTTCGGAAGCCTGTTCAGGCGAGCTGAGGTGGCATCCCTGATACTCTCGGGAAGCAAGGAGGCAACATCGGACCCGTCGGACTCGGAAGAAATCTCCTGACGCGCCACCTCCTCTGCAAGCTCGTGAATGTAGAATGGAACGCCTCTGCTTCGCGCGTGGATCGCGGCAACCAGGGCATCCGACGCCCTCGTCGAACCGGCGACAATTCTGCCGGCCTCACCGAGTGAGAGCGGTCCCAGCTCGATTTCGGATAGCCTCCCGGCGCGACGGAGCTCGTTGCGAACCCAGCGCAGCCGGTGGGTTCGGGGTAACCCTTCTCCCCGGTAGCTTCCAACCAACATACAGCCTTTGCGGGAGAGCTGTTCGGCAAGTCGCGGCAGCAGGTCGAGCGTGTCGGGCGAGGCCCAGTGAAGGTCCTCGATTATCAGTATGCAACCGATAGTATCGCCGGAACACATGATTTGAACGACCGGCGTGATGATGCGGTCGGCAGGCGAACCCGAGTCGGCAGGGGGGACGGAACGCCCGTATCCGGATAGGAGGTCGACCAGCGGTGCATACGGCGCAGCGTGTTCCTCGTGACACCGCAGTCGGACGGCGGGCCGGGCCATATGCTTCAAGGCGTTATCGAGAAGCGTGGTTTTCCCCATTCCCGCCTCACCGGAGATGAGGATTGAGGCGGGTTCGGTTCGCTGAAGCAGCGCGAGGAGTCGGTCGGACTCCGTACAGCGAATGGCAAGAGGATCTGCCGCGCGCAATTCCTGCCTCATTCAGTCATAATAACGTCTCGGCAACCATTGGTAAAGGCCGCGCAGCCGCCCGAAGGCACGCGACGCAACTCGCACAGAAGATTGGTGCGGCAGACACGACGATAAGGCGAATCTGGGGCTTTGGGTCGGTCTTTGATCAACGCTTGCCGTTTCGTGCCGGCTCCGATATCGACCTGGCTGTGGAGGGTGGTTCCATTGTTGCATGGAAAATGACTCAGCAGTCTGAATGGAACGTTGACTGGGTGGAACTCGACGAACAAGAAGAATCAATGGTGCAATCAATTGTGTCTTCAGGAGTGGCGTTGTATGAGCGATAGCGAGCGGCTCCGCCTTCTGCGGGCGCAGTTCGACGACGACTACCTGTTCATTAGGGAAAGCGCCCGGCGCCACGTGGACATGGTCTCCCGCGCGGCCCATGCACGAGATGATGAGATGGCAACAACTGCCGTGGCGTACCTAGTGCATAATCTCTACACCGCCTTCCAGGGATACTTCCTCCGCATTGCCAAGCATTTTGAGAATAGCTTGAAAGATTCGGCGTGGCACAGAGAACTGATTGATCGCATGAAGATTGCTATCCCGGGCATTCGCCCTGCGGTGATCACACCAGACTTGGTGGAACCATTAGACGAGCTACGCCGCTTCCGACATTTGTTCCGCAACATGTATAAATCCCGCCTAAGAGAAGACCGCGTCACCGAGGTCTCGGAGATTGCCGCAACCATTGTGAAAGAGTTCGACACCTGCCACGAAGCTTTCGTCGGCTGGATCGACGCGCTCCTTGCTGCTGAAGAGGCGGAGGGATAGGTCTCTCCTCGGAAGACACGAGGCAGCTTCCCGGTCGCTACTCAGTCAGTGGGTTAGTGATAAGAGGCTCATTTTGAGCGCTCGAGTATACGCTCAGCGCAGTAACGGTGACCAAGATCAGCCCCATGCCGAAAACCTGTAGTGCGGCCAGGCTTTGGTTTAGAACTACAGCGCCGAATAGCGAAGCGGTGACCGGCTCGACCATCGCAACAATAGACGCTACAGCCGGTGCGGTATGCTTCAGGCCGACGATATAGAAAATAAACGACAATCCGGCGCCAACCACCCCCAACACCAAGAACAGCGGCCAACTCGGTGTTCTCAGCACCGCTACGGTCTGATCGGCATCACCCAGCCCGATAAGTATGACCGCGAGTACCGCAAACGCTATCACGAGAATTGCTTGCGGGCTCCCGTGCGGCGCCGCATACTTGAAGCCGAATATGAACACCGCATAGGAGAGGCCGGAAAGCAGCCCGGCACCGGCGGCGATCAGCGTGACCTCACCCGCTCCAATGTCGTAAACGCCGGTAAGCAGCACGACGCCGAGCATTACCATCGCGATCGCGGCCCACTTGAACAGAGAGGGCCTTTCGAGCTTGAGAGCAAAAGACACGAGATAGACGAACACCGGTGCGCAGTACATCAGGGTCGCTGCAACCGCGACACTGCCCTCCGCGATGCTTACGAAATAAAACGCGAAGTTGCCGGCTACGCCCACACCGGCGATCGCCGACCAGAACCATAATCGGCGACTTGACAATCCGCTGCCGCGCGGACGCAACGCCAGCCAGACGAGAACGAACAACAGCCCGATCGCGCCCCGGTAGAACGACACCACAACCGGATCCCAGCCCTCGGCCGTGAGAATTCCGCCGATCCCGCCTGATAGCCCCCAGCATACTGCCGCAACTGCCACGAACGCTGTGCTCAGTTTCACCATTGGTCTCCTATTCCGGTCTGCGAGCCGATCGTCAACTCGTAGAAACAACCCCAGCGAGGCACAACAATGCAGACCAAGGCAAACGGCGCTACCCGATGCTGCATCGTTCGGCAGCTGCATCCTTTGACCGCGCGCGGGCCTCAGTCGACGGCCGAGGCCTTCCATGGCATGCGGGCTAGTGTCGCGTCACCAAATGAATGATGTTGGACGGGCTTGCGACCCAGAAGGCATTGAAACCTTCGGGAAGCGCCTCGATCTCGTCACGGCGGGCACACCCATGCTCGCTTAGGTACTCCGACGCCCCGTCGACGTCATCCGTGACCACCTCCAGCCAGATCTCGGCCTGACTTACCGTGGCGACACGGTCAACCCAGAGCGTCTTGTCCCCGAAGCGGAAACGGATACTGTCCGCTGTCTCGGCCTCCGGCAGCGGCACCACCTCGAAGCCAAGGACATCCCGATAGAACCGCACGGTCTGATCGTACTCGTGCGGCGGCACCTTGATAGCAATGTTTTCCCCCGGTCGGAATTCAGGCTTCATCACCATCCTCCATGAGCAACCTGCGGCGCGTCGATCAATCGCAACACGCTAACTCCATTTCACCAGCCATCCATACGTAGTTCGGCGTCGGCTAATCTAACCGAAGTCTGTTCGCCGACGGATCTCGATGAATCTACAACATCCTGCGAGATCTGGTCAAAACCGGCCGCTCGCCGCCGTTTCGCGGCCATCTCGGTCTTGAGCGGCATTTCTCCGCCTTTCCCCGCGTGCCCTCCTCCTGCTATAAGTAGGGACATGGAAACAAGCCGGCACGCTCCTACTCCCATTCGAACCAATCCGTCGAACTGGTTTGCGTCCAATACAATGCACTCCCGTTTGCCCAAGAACATCCATAATATAGTCGACTCAAATCCCGACCTGTCGGGAGCAGACAGAAAGCGGCTTCGCTCCCTTGCCGAAGAAATCGCCGGCGACGCCCTTATTCCCCCACCCACTCCGCCCGCACCCGACTATGATGAATGGCTTGAGCAGTACAAACCGCACGCCGGTGAGCGATGGCACGACACCGAATGGTTTTTCGGCGAGACATACGCGTTTCGACTGATCCTCGATGCGTGTCGGTACTGGGAGCACAACCGCGACCCCTTCTTCTACATCAAGCAGGCGGAGTTCGACAGCGACGCGGCGTTTGAACCGGTGCGGTTATTCGCCGACCTTCAACAAAACGACCCGGCCTGCCCCCGGGATTCGCTCATTCGTGCTATGCACGCCTCGGTATGGGGCAATCGCTCAGATTTGAGTTTCAGTGCCGGTGGTGAGCTAAACCGGGAAGCCGGCGACACCGAGCTTCTGGTCGTAAACGACGATACGGCCGCCGCTGAAATCCTGATGCAGGCACACGGCCCCGTTCATATTGTCATGGACAATTCCGGTGCTGAGCTCGCCGGAGATCTGATACTAACACTCGAGCTGTTACAACGCGGGCTTAACGTTGTATTGCACGTTAAAGTGCACCCCACTTATGTCGGCGATACTACCGTTGCCGATTTTCATCATTTCGTGGAGACCGCCTGTGAAAGCGAAGATTCCCGTGTGTACAGCTACGGAGCAGCGCTCCGGCAAGCCTTCGAGAGCGGTCAGATAACGCTTGCCCCCGATTCGTACTGGTGTTCAACGTATTTTCTCGATCAAATGCCGAACCGAATAACGCAGTCCTTGAGCGGTGCAGGAATGGTTATTTTCAAGGGAGACTTCAACTACCGCCGTGTCATGCGTGACACCCCATGGCCCGCCGGAACGCCTGCGGTGGCGGCTACCGGTCAGGTCGAGCTCCCGGCGACTCTTCTGCTTCGAACCATGAAGAGCGACGTAACCTGGGGCATCCCGCAGCACGTGCTTGACGAGCTCGACCGCGCGGAACCCCAATGGCGCACAAGCGGCGAGCGAGCGGTGATCCAGTTGTTACACTAGTGGCTCTGTCTCTGCGGTAAGGGTCAGGTTTCGCTTGCAGACGCTTCGCGACCGGCGGGAGCGGGTCACTCGATAATCGATTTCGGCGTCGGGACGATGCGCTTCACGACGATCTTTTTCCGGTCGAGAAGCTCGCCGACGCGGGGGCCGATCTCGTTTTTCCACTCGGGGCTCTCGTAGACTTTCTTGTAGAGACGCTCGCGTTCCTTCTCGTTCTTGAAGCGGCGGATCCAGTAGTAGAGATTCTCATCCTCTTCGTCGACGAAGCTCCCGATTACCACCATACCCTTCGAGGCCTGAAAGGGGATGATCACACTCTCCATGTACTTCACCCATTCGGCTCGTTTGCCCGGCAACACTGTGTACTGTCTGAACTCGAAAAACATGTCCTCGAGTATGGCAGAGATTCGTTCCATGGGGAAGCAGCTTGTCCAATCGGAATGACCGATGGGAGCGCGAGCGGTGTCACTCCCGGGCAACATCCACCACGACTTTGCCGGTAATTCCGCCTGCTTCGAGTAACGCATGCGCATCGCCGACCTCCTCCAGGGTGAACGTTCGGTCGACAAGTAGCGGGCGAAAACGTCTTTCATCCGCCCATCGCGCGAGGGTTTGGAGCACGACCCGATAATGATCGAGGTGCTGGTGATGAATAAGCGGCAGTACCATGAGTACGCCCGAGAAGGTAAGGTTCTTTTCGTGGATCGCTGCGAACGATCCGGTGGTACGCAGCGCAATCCCGAGTACATGTCCGCTTTCCCGTACCGCCTGCAAACTTGCCGGGACATTGTCGCCTCCGACGGTATCGAAGACTACATCGAAACCTCGCCCGCCGGTCAGACGTTCAACATAGCTTTCGACGCCTTCCTGCGGATAAAGAATAACATCATCCGCACCCAAATCCCGAGCAATCTCGGCCTTGGCGTTTGAGGAAACCGTTGTTGAAACACGCGCCCCCACCGCCTTCGCCATTTGGACGGCGACATGGCCGACTCCGCCTGCGCCGGCGTGCACCAGCACGTGATCGCTCGGCGATAACCGTGCCCGATCGATAAGCGCAAACCACGCAGTAAGTGACACCAGCGGTACTGCCGCTGCCTCCCGAAAGGAAAGGGATTTCGGTTTTCGCGCAACCACGCGAGCGTCTGTGGTCATGTACTCCGCGAGTGCTCCGTTCCACCCCCGAAAGCCGCCTGCAAAAGCATAGACTTCATCGCCGCTACTCAAGTGCTCTACGCCTTCTCCAACCTCTTCAATTACACCGGAGACATCGCTGTGCAAGACCGCCGGAAGCTCCGGACCGAACCCCACCTTGCCGAGCCGGATCTTACAGTCGACCGGGTTTACACTGGTAGCCACCACCCGAATAAGAACCTCTCCGGGAGCTGCCGTAGGCTTCTCGATATCCTTGAGTTGGAAGACATCGGGGCCACCCCAATTCTCAACAACCATGGCTTTCATCTGGACGTACTCCTTCCTTTAACGCTCACTACCATAACCTGCACCCGGCGTTCACTAGCCTGAAACTCATCCGGCGCCATCCGGCTGCGCGAAGGCCGGCTCATTCCACGCTGCGGTTACCGCGGCGGGACGAGCCTGTGCCCGCCGCTGTAACATAGACAAGACCGCTTCCGGATCCGGCAGGCCGCCGTTCTTTGCGGCCAACGACGCTACATCCACCTCCGCACTGCACTCGATCGCTTCTACGTAGCGCCGAACACTCAACTCCATGGACCAGGCGCGGGCAAGTGCTGCCGCGTTCGAATCGCTCAGCCCGGCTTCCACCCGAGACACGCCGATCAAACGATAGCATCCGAGCGCAGCTGTTCCCACAACGCTGTCGAACACATACGCGCCCGGCTCTCGCGCAAGCAACCGGCAGGCCGAAGCGCCCTCCTCGGAAAACAGCCACAAAACCGGATGCAGCCACGGACCTTCGAGATGGACGACCAGCCGCTGCGCGCCGTCGTATACTCGCAACATGCGCTCATCGTATCGCCGCGGACCCTATCGAGGCAATACGT
>SLBH01000188.1 GCA_007126415.1 Spirochaetales bacterium | reverse complement strand
GGCCCTCGGGGGGGAGTAATGTGTGGCAGTCGAGCGGCAATTTCCACCTCTGGCATCCGTTGCAAGACGAGCCCGCGACCGAGTGGGAGGCGCGCGTAGACTACCTGTACAACGCCGGGCGGTTCGAGAAGGATGAAGAGCGCGCCAAGGAGATCTACGATGAGTATCAGCGCATCCTACTCGAGCAACTGCCGGTGATCTACACCGTGCACCCGATCTCGTTTCAGGCGGTGCGCGATCGGTGGGCGAACGTGTACTACGACACGCTGCGCGGGCTCGATACAACCTATCTGTACCTCAAAGACGAGTAGGGAGTGAGCGAGCTGCGAATGAACCCGCTCAAACTTGCCCGGCGAGTGATCGGACAGCTGTTATACAACTTCAGAGCGCGGCGGCCGCTCGCGGCCTTCGTCTGTGGACGTCTGCTCTCGATGGCGGTTTTGCTGTTCTTGCTGGGGCTGGCGGTGTTCGCGCTGATGCAACTCACTCCCGGAGACATCGTCGAGAACTACATCCGCGGTCAGATGTTCACACTCGGTGAGTTCCGGCAGGACGACAACATCTACACCGAGGAAATGATCGAGATGGCGCGCGAGCGGCTGGGGCTCGACCGCCCATTCTACGTGCAGTATGCAAACTGGCTGCGACAGGTGTTTCTAGAGCGCGACCTCGGGCGAACGCTGATCGCACGCGCGCCGGTACTGTTTCTGATCCGCGACCGCATGATCAACTCGCTGGTTCTCAACCTCATCTCGTTGGTCTTCCTGACGGTGTTCTCGTTCGGTCTGGGAATCTACTTCAGCTCCAAAGTCGGCACGCGCATCGATGTCGCCGCGACGAGTACCGCGTTGTTTTTCCACGCCTTTCCGGGGATTCTGATGCTGATACTGCTGCAACTGTTTGCGGCGGTCAGCGGGTGGTTTCCGATCACCGCCTACCCACCCTTTCCGTTTCGTGAGGCGCCGGTACAGTTTGTGTTCAGCTACGCGCACCACGTGTTCTTGCCGCTGCTCGGGGCGTTTCTCTCAGGCGTCGGCGGTACGATGCGCATGATCCGCGCAACGATGCTCGACCAGCTCGGGCAGCCCTACATCACGAGTCTGCGCTCGCGCGGAATTAGCGAGCGGCGCATCTACTTCGCGCATGCGTTTCGTAACACGCTCAATCCGTACATCACGAGCAGCGCGAATCTCTTCGCGAGTTTATTCTCGGGGTCGCTGATCCTCGAGATCATTTTTTCGTATCCGGGAATCGGGCGGCTGATGTACGAGGCGGTGCGACAGGAAGACATCAATCTGGTATTGGCGAACTTGATGTTCATAAGTTTTCTGGTTCTGGTCGGGATGGTCGTTGCCGATATCCTGCTCGCGGTGGTAGATCCGCGAATACGGTACTCTAAGCAGTAACGGACGGCGTGTGGTATGCTGAAACGAATCTGGGCCGGCGTTCGCCGGCGACCCATAGCGCTGATCTCGTTCGTGGTGCTGGTGGTCCTGTACACCGCCATGATCTTCGCCGAACTGACGACCCCGTATAATCCCCACACCGTGTTTCGCGAGCACAGCTATCATCCTCCCAACGTCACGCTATACTCAAGCGAGCACGGCTTCGGCCTGCAGGTGCAGGAGCGCGTTTTGGTCGACCAGCTCAACTGGCGCTACGCACGCGTGCGCGGCGAGTACCACCCGGTACGGTTCTTTGTACGCGGTCCGAGTTACCGCTTCTGGGGCCTGTTCGAGACCGACATCCACCTGTTCGGGACCGAGGCGCCGTACGCCGAGGACGGGCGCACATGGGAAGACGGTGGGCGCAACTACCCGGTGTTCCTGTTTGGGGCCGACCACATGGGGCGTGATCTCTTTACGCGCGTGATCCACGGCTCGCGTATCTCGCTCACGATCGGGTTCGTCGGGATCGCGATATCGCTTACGCTCGCGGTTGTTCTCGGGGGTCTGGCCGGCTACTACGGAGGGATGCTCGACTGGCTCCTGATGCGCTTTGCGGAGTTCGTGATCCTGATTCCCGGCTTGTATTTGATCTTGTTTCTGCGCTCGGTGCTGTCGCATGATCTAGACCCCGGCCAGTCGTTTATCCTGATAACCGTGATCCTGTCGTTTGTGGGGTGGCCCGGAAGCGCTCGTCTAATCCGCGGGATGGCGCACAGTATCAAGCGCGAGGACTTCATCACCGCCGCCGAGCTCGACAGCATACCGCCGCTCGTAATCGTGTTTCGCCAGATCGTGCCGCAGATGGCCTCTATCTTGATTGTAAGCGTCGCGCTCGGTATTCCGAGTTTCATTCTCGGCGAGACGGTGCTGTCGTATCTCGGCCTTGGGGTTGTGGATCCGGCGGTGAGTTGGGGCAGCTTGTTGAACCGCGAGATCTCGACCCTGAACAACCTCACGCGCTTCCCGTGGTTTCTCTGGCCCGGAGTGTTCTTGATTATTACCACGTTGGCTTTTAACTTTATCGGCGACCTGCTGCGCGACGTTGCCGACCCGTACTATCGCGAGCGGCGCCTGGAGCGCAGGTAGCGCCGTGAGCGCAGGTAATCGCGTGAGCGCAGGTAGCGTCCGGAGCGCAGCTAAAGGAAGGGTGGGCAGTATGCTGCTTGAAGTCGATCATCTCGAGGTGGAGTTCGCGACCGGCCAAGGCCCGCTGCACGCGGTTCGGGGAGTGTCGTTTGAGATAGCCGAAGGCGAGGTGCTCGGCGTGGTGGGTGAGAGCGGATCCGGAAAGAGCGTCACCGCGCACTCGATCCTGCGCCTTCTGCCCGGCAACGGTGCTATTGTCGGGGGTGATATCCGCTACCGCGGCGGCTCGGTGTTGCAGTACTCACCTGCGGCGCTGCGTTCCTTTCGCGGGCCCAAGGTCTCGATCATCTTCCAAGAGCCGGGGCGCTCGTTCGACCCAATCTACACCGTTGGAAAGGCGCTTGAAGAAACGCTACGCGCGCACAACCCGGAGATGCCGGAGACCGAGGTGCGCGAGCGCTCGATACAGCTGCTGCGCGAGACGCATGTGCCGTACGCCGAGCAGCGGCTGCACAACTATCCGCATCAGTTCTCGGGCGGCTTACTGCAGCGGATCATGATCGCGCTCGCGCTCGCCTCCGATCCCGATGTCTTGATCGCCGACGAGCCGACCACGGCGCTCGACGTTACCATCCAAGCCCAGATCATCGAGCTGCTTCTCGAACTCAAGGAGAAGCGCAATCTCGCGATCATCTTCATCACGCACAACTTGGCATTGATAAGCGAGATCGCCGACCGCATTCTCGTGATGTACGGCGGGCTGGCCATGGAGTACGGCGCCGCCGGCGAGGTCCTGGCGCATCCGCGCCACCCCTACACGCGCGCGCTGCTTGCCTCGATCTTGATTCTTGGCGAGCACTACTCGAAAGAGACGCTTCACACGGTAAGCGGCGGCACGCCCGATCCGCGCCGTCCCGAGCCGGGCTGTCCGTTCGCGCCGCGCTGTCCGCTCGCGCGCGCGGCTTGCCGTGAAACGGTGCCGGCGCTCGTCGCCGACGGCACCTATCATCGCTGTATACTGGCGGGCGAGAAACCGGAGGACCTCTATGCTCGAGATTAGCAAGCTCTACAAGGCGTTCAGCCTGGAGGCAGGCTTCTTCGCTCCGGTGGGGCGCTACGTCTACGCGGTGAACGGCGTGAGTTTTACGATGAAGCGCGGGGAGATCTTTGGGCTCGTGGGTGAGTCAGGCTGCGGCAAGACCACCACGGCGCGCTTGGTGGTCAGAACCTACCCAATAGACGACGGAAGCATTGTGTTCACAGACCACGAAGGAGCGGTGTTCGATGTAGGCCGGCTCGACCATAAGCATTTGAAACTGCTGCGCAGCAAGGTGAAGTACATCTTTCAGGATCCTGCTAAGTCGCTGAACCCACGCATGACGATCCTCGAGGTATTGACCGCCGGCTACCGGTATCAAGAGAGTTGGCCGGGCAAGCGGCAGGCGCGTGAAGAGGCGGCCGAGATGCTGCGCGAGGTGGGGCTATCGCCTGACGATCTCGAGCGCCGGCCGGCCGATTTCTCCGGTGGGCAGCGCCAGCGGATCTCGATCGCGCGCGCGCTTATCACGCAGCCGGAGCTGCTCATATGTGACGAGGTGGTCTCGGCGCTCGACGTCTCGATACAGGGTCAAATCCTACAGCTGCTTTTGCGGTTGCGTGAGCAGTACGGTTTCGGGATGCTGTTCATCGCTCACGACCTTGCGGTGGTCTCGTACATCTGTGACCGCGTCGGGGTGATGTACCGCGGCATGCTGATGGAGATTGCTCCGGCTCAGCGCCTGATCGAGGCGCCCACGCACCCGTACACCAAGCACCTATACGCGAGCGTTCCCACGCTTGAACCTGTGGCGGCCGGAGATCCGGAGGCCGGGCAGCACGCGCGAGGCCGGCGGGCGGGCGGCGCACGCACCACGCGCTTCGGCGAAGTTCCCGACCCCACCGTGCCGCCGGCGGGGGCAGGAACCGAGCTTATGCAAGTTGCCGAGGATCACTACGTCTCAGCGCTGTTCTCGGCGTGATTCGCCGGTGCGGTCGCGATCGTCCTCAGGTAGCCCTTTCGGCGGGCCCAGGATCTCGGACCACAGGACCGCCTGTTGTAGCCGCGGCAAACGGCTAAGGCGGGCACGCCCTTTGAGACGCCTGCGCGCATAGGGGTCCGTTGTACTACGCTCTTGTGAGGCGCCGGAGCTTTTGGGTTCCTGATCGAGGCCCGTCGGCGACAGGCGTTTCTGTTCGAGGTCCGGCGAGAGCTTGCTGGTATAGGTTGTGCTTCGCCGTTCGGCCTCGCCCCGGGAGCTATCG
>SLBH01000065.1 GCA_007126415.1 Spirochaetales bacterium | reverse complement strand
CATGTTAAGGTTTTGACAATTTCCTGAAGGAACGGATGTGTTTTTTGGGCGGGGCCACCCTCGGCCACCCTCGGCGCCGGGAGCCACCCCGGCGGCGCCCCGGCAGGCGCCGAGCCGCCCGGCGGCGACTACAGAAGCTCGTCGTGGCCGCTGCGTTCTATCTGGGTGACGATCTCGCGCACGAGCTGCGAGGAGCCTTTACGGCAGACGAGGACCATGCCGTTTTCAACCACCACCATGACGTTGTCCAGTCCGCAGACTGCGACCGGGAGCTCGGAGTGTACGTAGTTGTTGCGACTTCCGGCCTGAAACACCGGCCCTTCGCCGGCTACGCTTGCGCCTGAGGAGTCGGTATTTGCCACTACCTTCGAAAGCTCGTCCCAGCTGCCGACGTCGGACCACTCGAACCTCGCTTCTACCATCGCGACGCGACGACTGCTTTCCATCACCGCGTAGTCTACCGAGATCTTCGGCATGCGGCGGTAGACTTCCTCGAGCTCGTCGGCAATCTCGGCTACGCGCACACCCCGACGCTCGGCGAAGGTAAACGGAGCGGAGAAGTTTGCGAAGCCGGTACGGATCTCGGGCGCGTACTCGGCGAGCTCCTCGTGGTAGACGGTGCTGTGAAACACAAACATGCCGGAGTTCCAGTAGTAGCGTCCGCTCTTCACGTACTTCTCGGCCACCATAAGATCGGGCTTCTCGCGGAAGGAGCGCACCACGTAGCCTGGGCCGTGCGCATCGCCGGCCTCTATGTAGCCGTAGCCGGTCTCGGGCCGCGCGGGTCTAATGCCGAACACCACAAGGTACTTCTCGGAGGCGATCTCGGCAGCGTTTCGAACATCGGCGACAAACTGATCCTGCGGCGAGATGATGTGATCGGCGGCGAGCACCAGGATGTTGCCGTCGGCGATGCCTTCGCGCTCGAGGTACGCGGTGGCGTACGCCACCGCCGGGGCGGTGTTACGGCCCGCGGGCTCAGGCAAGATAATCACGCGCGACGCGGTTTCCTCACCAAGAGCGGCGATCTGCTCCACTGCGCCGCGCACATGGTCGGTATGCGTGACAACCACAATGAGCGGCTTCTCCTCGAGCGACGCCGCGCGCGTTACGCTCGCTTGCAAAAGCGACATTCCGTTACCCGGGTCAATGAACTGTTTGGGCCGCTTCTGAGTAGAGGCCGGCCACAGTCGCTGCCCCACGCCACCGGCGAGAATAACCACGCTTTTAATCACGCAAAACCTCCCATTGAGTTCAATTATAACATCACTGCTACACAATAGCGCAAGCAAAACTCGGGCCCAGCAGCGGGTTTTTCGCGGAGTTTTCCTTGACCGCGCGATCGGGCGAGGCGTACAATGCCGTTAAGCACCGCACAAAGCGAGATCAATTTCGAAACGGAGAAGGACTATGGCCAGCGCGTTTACGCTCGCGATTAACCCTTGGGTCTATCTTGCCCAATACCAAGCCGACGGAACCTGGAGCGAGGAGCACCTCGAACAGCCGCACAAAACGCCCGCAGAAGAGGCTGCGCTACCGGAGGCCGAGCGCAACGCGCTTCTCGCGAAGCGAAACTCCTTTCCGCAGTTGCCGCTTGTGAACTACACCACACAGTACGGCATGGGCGCGTTCGAGGGCCTCAAGGCCTTCCCGCAGAAAGACGGGGGCCTCAAGCTGTTTCGCCCCGACGAGAACGCGAAGCGGCTCAAGAACTCGATGGAAGGGCTGCAGATGCCCGGCATCCCGGTGGAGATGCTCGTGGAGGGCGTGAAGGCCATCGTCGGCAAAAACTACGAGCTCGGGTTCGCGCCGGAGTACGACCCGGCTTGGGAGAAGGACGGCTTTGTGACCGCGCGCTCGATCTATATTCGTCCCTTCACCTACTCAGAGCCCGGCATCGGCCTCAACCTAAGCGAGTACCCCTGGGTGGTGGCGGTCAGCACACCGGTGGGCTCCTACTTTGACCCCGACGCCCCGGCGAAGGGCATCACCACGCGCTGCGTGCGCGCCTTCCCCGGCGGCACCGGCTGGATCAAGTGCGACGCCAACTACGTGGTGCCGACGCTCGAGAAAAAGCGCGTGCAGAAGCTGGGCTACATGGAAGCGATCTTCCTCGACGCCGCCGAGCACAAGTACGTAGAAGAAGGCTCCTCGTGCAACATCTTTTTCTACCAGAAGCACGGCACGCTCGTGACACCGGAGCTCGGCGACACCGTTCTGCCCGGCATCACGCGCAAAAGCGCAATTCAGCTCGCGAAGGATCTCGGCGTTAAGGTTGAGGAGCGCCCAATCACGATCGAGGAAGCAATGAGCGAAACCGCCGAATGCTTTGTCACCGGCACCGCCGCCGGGATCACCTACATCGAGTCTATCGAGCACGAAGGCGGCACCATGGTGTTCAACGGCGGCAAGGTCGGCGAGCTTACCCGTAAGCTGCAAGACACGCTGAAGGGCATTCAGTACGGCGTGGTGGAAGACACCCACGGCTGGATGTTCGCGGTGTAGCCCGGCGGCGGGCGCCGGCGCGCCGCTCCGGACGCCGCGCACCTGCGGGCCGGCGGCGTTAGAACCGCAGGTCGTCGAAATCGCGCGGGATCGCGTTGTAGATCTGCAGCTCGTACTGCGGGCGCGGGAACAGCACCTCGCGCAGATTTAACTCCGCAAGCCCGGTGGTCGCCGCCCGCGCTGCGGTCTCGGGGTCGCGGCCGTAGTTTTCGGCCAACTCGTTGGACTCGGTTAGGTGCACCATGCCGCGCGAGGCCTTATCGGGATCGCCGGTCTGCTCGCCGAGCCGATTCTGCGTGACGCCGAGATTGTTTCTTACCCGGATGCGATACTCCACCAACGCGCGGTGCTCCGGGTCTTCCTCAACCAGCAGCACATCGATCTCGTCGCGCTCGCCCTCGACCCGCTCGAGCAGGTCGCGGTAGTAGCCCTCGGCGGCGTGGAAGCTGCCGCGGTTATAGAACGCGTTAGCGGTGGCGTACAAGAGGTTGTGATTGCCGGAGAACGGCCCGGCGGCGTCTATGAACGACTCAAGTGCGTCGTCCCAAGCCTCGGCGCGGTAGTGGATGAAGCCTTTCTTGTACTCGAGCTCGCGCGAGCTGTAGGCGTTCGCCTCGGCGCGCCGAAACTGATCGAGCGCAGCGTTGTACTCTCGACCCTCGTAGTAATAGATATCTCCCAGCCGCGCGTATAGCCGCCCAAAGCGCTCCTCGGGGCCCAGCAGCCCCTGGCCTAAGGCGCCCTCGTAGGCGCGGATTCCGTCGAGAAACTCATCCTCGGCCATGATGTACTCGCCGCGGTCGTAGTAGAACTCGCCGAGCCGCCCGTGCGTGTCTACCTGCATAGCGAGCCGCCGCGGAGTGAGCGGCTCCGTTTGCTCGAGCACCGCGAGCGTGTTTCGCAGCGCACGCTCCTCCTCGCCGAGCGACTCGAGCCGCCGGTAGTAGCGTGCAAGGTGGTAATGCGGCTCGGGGATCTCGTCATCCTTGTTGAGCGAGCGAAACAGGATATCCCGCACCTCGTCGAGCTCGTTGTAATCGATGAGGTAGCCGCCGAGCTCGGCGTAGACGTAGGGGTCTATCTCGGTGCGCGGGTCGTCCTGGAACACGCGCCGTAGCGGCTCCACCTCGGAGCGGTTATCGGTGCGGATAAAGTACAACAGCATCCGCATCAAGAGTTCGTCGGTATCGCCGTGGCGCTGGATCGCGGTCGCAAACTGAGCGCGAGCGTCCTCGTAGCGCGCTGCGTCGAGCTCGCCCCAGCGCATGTAGTTGTCGCCCGAGGCCAAGAGAACATCGTAGTCGTAGAGCTCAACCTGCTCGCGGTAGCCTTCAAGCAGGTCCGAGGCGCGTTCGTAGTTGGTTCGGTGCACCGACTCGAGCTCGGCGTACTCCAGTACGCCGCGTTTATCCATTGGGTAGGCGTCGAGCAGTTTGTCGTACTTCTGCGCCGCGAGCGCAAACTGGCGCTCCTCGATGAAAGCCTCACCGTAGCGGTAGAACCAGCGCCGCACCGGGTAGTTAAACACCCAACGGTGCACCGGCCAGGTCTCAAAGCCTTCGTCGAACAGCCGGTTGGCCTGCTCGTACTCGGCCTCCGGGATGAGCTCGTAGCCCTGGCGGAAGAGACTACGCGCCTGCAGCGGGCGGTAGATGAACTGATACGACGCGGCGGTTAAAACCCCCACCACGGCAGCTGCGAGCATCGCAACGCGCAGCACCGGCAGGATCTGGTGCTTGAACTTGTACGAGAAGCTCGCTTTCTCTTCCTCAAACGCGAGCCCCGAGAGCTTGCGGTAGTTCTTGGGAACCTGCAGCTTCTTCCCGACGAGACGACCGGCGAAATCGGCGATCGCCTTGACCGATTCGCCCTCCACCAGCAGCTCGATCAACTGCTGCCGCTGCTTACCGGTACCGTACTCCTCGGCGATAGCCTGCTCGGCCGCGAGCTTCACGTTGAGCGGTAGGTGCGACAGCGTCCGCTGCATGCGCGCGAACTCTTCGTCTGAGAGTTCGAACGCCGCCGCCGCACTATCGGAAGCATCCTCTTTGTCGCCCTCGTCCTCGGCCGCCGCCTCATCAGGAAGAATATCGTCCTCATCGAGCCCAAACTCGGCTCCAAAGTCCCCGAGGCTAAACTCATCGAGATCGAAGTCGTCTAAGCCTTCATCCTCATCGCCGACCTCGTCGGTGAGCTCCTCGGCTTCATCGGCGGCGCCTGCGCTCTCCCCAAAGGGTTCGTCCGCCGCCGCCCCGGGCTCCGCCTCCAGCCCCGGCTCCGCGGCCGGGCCGCCCTCCTCGGCATCGCCGAGGGAAATCTCGCCGAGCTCGTCGCT
>SLBH01000113.1 GCA_007126415.1 Spirochaetales bacterium | reverse complement strand
CGCTCGATCTTGGGTAGCAAATGGTAGGGTAAATACGAATCCACGACCATCAAGGGACAGTTATCGACCGATCGTAGTCGACGAAGAAAGAACACAGGCCCCGAGTCGGCGCCACCGGCCTTCAGCCGTGCACCGAGCTTAGCCGCCTCCGGCGCGACAACCTTCGTTTCGAGCACCGCGGTCTGCGGGCTCATACCTTTAGAGGTCATCTCTTCGTTGAAGGTCGCAAGACCGAAACTGAAGCTGCGATCGATCTTGCGCGGGAAGATGAACGTCCCTTTGCCTTGCGTTCGGTAGACGTACCCTTCCTGCACGAGTTCGCTTATCGCCTGACGAACGGTAGGGCGGCTTACTTGAAAGTGTTCGCAGAGCGCCGTCTCGGTCGGGAGCGGCTCACCCGCCGCACTCTCGGCGATGTGACTCAACAAGTGCTGCTTGATCTGATAATACAGCGGTATAGGCGAAACCTTATCGAGATGGCGCTCAAGTATGCTCATCGCCCTGCCCCTTACTGCTTGCCGAGCGATACAACCGTATCCCAGACTTCTGCATCTACAGCAACTCCATTCTCAAGGTTATCAACACGCGTCCGTAGTTCGCGCTCACCAGGATACCGCACCTCTCCGTGTTCAGAAACCCGAGCCGAGCCCTTTACGAACGAAACTGCGTCATTGAGGATCTGGTTGGCGGCGTCGTGCCCGCGTACACCCGCTCCATAGGGATCGATCGCGATAAACACCTGTGACACCGCGTAGTCCTCGATGCCGGTCTTACCGATCTCATAGCTTGTGTTTCCGGCCGATACCAACGCCCCGATCAGATCCAACACTAACGACAGCCCGGCCCCTTTCCAGTAGCCCATCGGCAATAGACGAGATGTCTCTTGAATCGCAGCCGGATCACTCGTGATGTTCCCGTCGGAGTCGTACCCACCGGGGCACGGCAACTGCTCACCGGCGCGGCGGAGTTGGTCGAGCTTGCCGTATGAGAACTGTGTCATCGCGCTGTCGAACACGATCGGACCGTCCTCACGCGGAATAGCCATGATCAACGGGTTGTTTCCGAGTCGAGTATCGGTGGCTCCCCACGCCGGCATATTCGGCTGCGTGTTGGTCCAGCAAATGCCGACCACACCCTCGCTCGCAGCCAGCCACCCGTAGGCACCACCACGCAGCCAGTGATGCGTGTTTCTTAGCCCAACCACTCCTACGCCGTGCTCCCGTGAAAGCGCGATCGCGCGGTTCATGCAGGTCTTGGCGTTATAAATGCCGAAGCCCAGATTCCCGTCCCACTGCTCCAAGGCCCCAAAGTTTGAGATACATTCAGGCCGTCCGTTAATATCGATATAGCCGCTTTCGATATACTTGATCAGACGCGGGAAGCGATTGATTCCGTGCGAGTTCACCCCGTCGCAAGAGTTCTGCGCGATTACCTCCGCACAAATCTTAGCGACCGAATCTTCCACGCCGTAGCTTAGGAGAACGTCGGTAAACTGTTGCTTCATTTGCTCGATCGGAACTCTAACGGTCATATCGTGTACGCTCCTTTCTTGGTGGTGCGCAGGCCCAGCAATACCGCGCGCTCGAGCCCTACTCGCCCTACTCTGATTTCGCCTAACATTGCCATTGCGCTCATTATACAATAGGTAATTACAATAAAACAATAGCATATCCTCTCTTTACGTTGACAGGTTATGCTTCAGTGGTATAATCATAAGTAGATTTATTTAGCGGGCGGGCGAGGGCATAACTCGGAATAACCCAATCGGTCCATCCCCACCCAGAAGCTCAAGGAGGTTGGTCGTGAAACGACTATTCATGTTTGGCGTTATGGTGTTGTTGGTCTTCGGTGCCGGTTCGTTGTTATTTGCCGGTGGCGCAGCCGAGGAAGATGTGGATGAAGCGGTCGAGGAGCGCGATGTCATAAGCGCAACGATCGCGGTGGCCCCGCCCGATTATACCAATCTAGCGGGTGAAGCATTCGCCGCGTACGTAGCGGCCGCTACCGACGGTGAGATTCAAATCAGCACGGTCCTGCACGACGCAGTCGGCGGCGATCAAGAGGCTACCGACCAGCTGCGTTTGGGAGAGCTCGAGTTCAACCTGGCCGGCGGCGGCGGGCTCGCGCACGCGATTCCGGACGTTCAGGTCTATAACTGGCCGTTCCTGTTCGCTAATCGAAGCGAGTTCTACGAGCTCATGATGGAAGAACAGTACGTTCAAGACATCACCGAGCACTTCCTTGCTGAAACCAATAACGAAATCCGCTTTCTCGCCGCGGGCGAGAACTCGATTCGTCACCTCTACATCACCGAGGGCCCGATCCGCGTTCCGCAAGACTTAACCGACTACGGCATCTCGATGCGCACCCGAGAACTTCCGCTCGACCAGCAGTTGTTTGAGGCGCTCGGCGTAGCCGAGGTCGTAGCGCTTCCGGCTCCGGAACGCTACTCGGCACTGCAGACCGGCCTGATCGACGCCACCGAGGGCGGGCTTGCCTCGGCGTGGGCGGCCGGACTGCTGGAGGTACAGGAGCACGTCACACTCACCGGACACGCGTACGACTACTTCACCCTCGTGGTGAACAACGACTTTTATGAATCGCTAACCGACGATCAACAGCAAGCGATTCAGGAAGGCGCCCGGGTCGCGATGTGGGTGAACAACGGGCACGCTATCACCGAAGAACAGGAAGTGGTCGAAATGATGCTGGCCGAAGGCGTCCAGATCTACACCCCCACTCCCGGCGAGTTGGCCGAGTGGCAAGAGATCGCGAACCAAGTCGGCGATGATGTGATGCCGGAACTCGTTTCCCAAGACTTCATCGACCTAACGATGGACGCACTCGAGCGGGTCAAAGAACGGTTGCGACAACGATCCGGACAATAGCCCCCGGCACCGCTGAGGTCGCGTGACCACACGCGAACGAAACCTTACAACGGAACGCGCCGGGATATACCCGGCGCGTTCTGCATAAACGACGGAATAACGCAATATGCTAATCGCGGTAACGCTTCTCGTAATGATAGGCCTGATCGTCTTGGGTGTCCCAATCTTCTCGGCGATGGGATTCGCTTCGATGATTCACTACTTCGAACTCGGACGAACAAGCGCGGGCGTTGTACTTTCACAGCGGCTGTACGCCGGGGTCACCGGCTTCGCGTTTCTAGCCGTCCCGATGTTCTTGCTCGCGGGCGAGATCATGACGCGCGGGGGCCTCACCGACCGTTTAATCAGGCTCGCGCGTGCAATCGTCGGGCACTTCACCGGCGGCCTGGCACAGGTGAACGTGCTGTCGAGCGTGTTCTTCGGCGGTATCTCGGGCTCAGCACACGCTGATGTCGCCGCAATCGGCAGTTTGCTCATCCCGGCAATGAAGAAGGAGGGCTATCCCCCAGGATTCGCAGGAGCCCTAACCGCGGTCACCGGCACGCTTTCGCCCATGATCCCGCCGAGCATCGTGCTGATTATCTACGGGTCCACCTTCAATGTCTCGATCGGAGCCCTTTTCGCAGCGGGATTAAGCATTGCACTCTTCCTTGCGGTGGCGTATATGCTCATGACGTATTTCTTGGTCCGCAGAAACACCAAGATCCCGAAACACCCCCGCGCTACCCGAGCCGAGTTCTGGGCCGCACTCAAGAACGGCATTCCCGCGCTGGGCATGCCGGTCATTATCGTGGGCGGCATCTTCATGGGCTACTTCACCGCTACCGAGGCGGCGGCTATCGCGGTGTTTTACAGCCTGGTTGTCACGGTTGGGGTCTACAAAACCCTCCGCCTGCGCGATCTACCGAAAATTTTTAGAAACGCCGCGTTCACAACCGCGGCCGTCGCAATTCTCGTTGGCGTTGCCATTTCGTTCTCGTACGTGATGGTACGCCGGCAAGTACCGCAGATGGCTGCCGGTTACGTTCTGTCGTTGACCACCAACCCGATCGGTATCGCTATTCTGATTCTTATCGTACTGCTGATCGCCGGGATGTTCATCGATAGAACCGCAAACATTCTCTTGTTCGGCGGCATTCTCATCCCGATCTTCACACAAGTGTTGGGCTTCAGTCCGGTGCACACCGCGATGATTATCGTAATGGCCTTAGGCGTAGGCCACATGACGCCGCCGGTCGGCGGAACGCTGCTCACTACCGCGCTCGTGGGCAAGATGTCGGTAGTAGATATCACGCGCTACGTATGGCCGTACATCATACTTGAGGTGGGGGTCACGATGGTTGTGATTCTGGCACCGCCTTTGAGTGAGTTCTTGCCGCGCCTGCTGGGACTCGGCGGAGTATAAGGAACGCGCATTATGAAACAGTTCGTCGGTTCGTTTGTAAGTATCTGTGACGCGGCTATGGACTACCTCGATCGTGTGGTACAGCTCGTGGTCACTTTGGCTATCGCCGGCCTGTTCGTATCGGTCATGATTCAGATCGTGATGCGCTACGTCTTCGGTATACCTCTGTTTTGGATAAGTGAGCTCGCAGGCTATCTGTTGGGGCTGTTAGCGTTATGGGGGACCGCGACCTGCGTGCGCCACGGGGTGCACGTAAAGGTGCTCCTGTTTCGACGGATCGCCCCGGATTGGCTGAACCACATTCTCGCGATTCTCGGTAACTCCGTAGTCATCTACTACTGCGTTCTATTGACAATGTTCGGCTGGGTGTTCGTGGAGCGCAGCATGGGGCAGCTGTCTCCAAGCAATGTGTTCGATGTCTTCTGGCCGCGCTTGGCACTGCCGACCGGAGCTGCGCTCGCAGCGATTCAAGCGGTCAATCTAATCTTCCAAGAGATCGCAGTATGGACCGGACTCAAGCCGCGCCCGGTGGCCTCAAGCGAAGAGTAGAGTAGCCACAAGGAGGGCACAGT
>SLBH01000362.1 GCA_007126415.1 Spirochaetales bacterium | reverse complement strand
GATCGTGCGATTCTCGAGTATCTCGACGAGCTTGCCGACGGGCCCGAACGCACCGAAAAGGCAGAGCTCCTAGACCGCCACGAGCAAAAGGCAGCGACCAAGAGCCGGCCGAACGCCGCGGCCGAGAACACGATACGCGAGCTTCATCGCAAGGGTCTCAAGGTCGGCGTGTTCACGCGCAACAGTGCTGCGGCGGTGGATATCGCGCTTCGAAACTTCGAACACTTGACCTCGCGCGATCAGTTTCCGGTCTTCATGACGCGCGAGCAGGGGCCGGTGAAACCCCATCCCGACTCGGTTCCGCACGCAGCGCAGTTGCTCGGGGTTCAGCCTGCTGAAGTAATGGTGGTTGGCGATCACCGCTACGATATCGAGGCGGGGCAACACGCCGGAAGCTGGACCTGCTTCTTGAGCGATGACGGCGAGGCGCGCTGCGAACTGCTCGAACACGGCGCGGACTACGCAGTCGGCCGTCTCGACGAGCTCCTCAGCGTCCTCGATCGCCACCGCCCGCTCGCGATCGGGAAGCTTCCGAGCCGACAGCTCTCACGACTACTCGATCACATGAAAACGGGTGCCGCTGATGCCGGCGGCGTGGTGATAGGCCCTCGCGTTGGCGAAGACATCGCCGCGGTCCAGCCCGGGGCCGATGAGGTCGTCGTCTTAAAAACCGATCCGATTACCTTCGCGACCGAGGAGGTCGGCCGTTACGCGGTACACGTCGGCGCCAACGACCTCGCGTGCTCGGGGACACGCCCGAGGTGGTTTCTCGGTTCAGTCTTGTTTCCGCCCGGCACCACACCGTTCGATCTGGATCGCGTGTTCGAGCAGATCAAGGCTGCGTGCAGCGAGCTCGGCGCCGTCGTAGTGGGCGGACACACCGAGATCACCGAGGCGGTTTCGCAGACGGTGGTTACAGGGACGATCGCCGGAAGCGTAGGGCGTGATGCGTTGATCGACAAGCGCTCTATTCGTGCGGGCGATGCCGTCGTGATGACGAAATCGGCCGGGCTCGAAGGCACCGCGATACTCTGCAGCGAGTTGCGCGAATGTCTGCGTGACGAGGGCCTCAGCGGGCGCGAGCTCGAACGAGGCGCGAGCCTCGTTGAGCAGCTCTCGGTGGTACCCGACGCGTTGCTCGCTGCACGGGTTCCGGGTGTTCACGGAATGCACGACGTGACCGAAGGCGGGGTGCTCACGGCTCTCGAGGAGCTCGGGGCCGCGGGCGACGTTTCACTTGAGTTAAGGCTCGAGGATATCCCGATAGATCCGGTCACGAGCGCCGTCTGCGAAGCGCTCGGGCTTGACCCGCTTGGGTTAATTGGGTCGGGATCGTTACTGATCGCGGTTGACGAACCGTCGCGCGAGGCGGTGCTCGCCCAGCTTGAGTCGCACGGTGTTCCGGCCGCCTGCATCGGCCGGCTGATCGAGGGCGACCCCGGCGAGGTACGCGGCCTGCGCAACGGTGAAGCGGTGACGCTGCCGCGGTTTGAAGTCGACGAAATCGCCCGCCTGTTCTCCTCTATCTGACGATTATCTGACGACCGGCAACCGCAAACGGATCGGCGCGCGCGGACCTACACACGCAGCGCCTGCGAGACCGAAATCGGCGGCAATCCCGCCTCGATCGCGTCGCGATGATTCTCGAACTTCGGCGGTAGGACCAGCCGTTCACCGAGCGCCGCGGGCTCCTCATCGACCGCGAAACCCGGCCCGTCGGTAGCGATCTCGTTCAAAGCCCCGGAAGGCTCCTGCATGTACACCGACTTGAACCAAAACCGATCGATCACCGGTGTGGGCTGCGCACCGGCTGAGGCGGCCGAGGATGCAAACTCGGCCTGTTCGGCTTCATCACCCGCGCGCCACGCGACGTGATGAATTGCGCCGGTACCCCATGAACCGCGCGCGATCTCCGGCCGCACGCTCAGCTCGATCCGCTGCCCGGCCTTGCCGTCACCGAGCACGTATCGCTTCCAGTCCAGCTCCTCGAGCTCGGTATGTTGCCGCTCCGCACTCTCGAGACGGAATCCGAAAGCGCGCGCCATGAAATCCGCGGTTGCAGACTCATCGCGCACAAAGATGCGGATCCCGGCCAACGAGTGAATCTGACACTCCTCGGGGACCGAACTATCGGGCCACGGGCTGTGGGTGAAACCTTCGTACGGCTCGCTCTCGACCAACGCGGAACACAACCCATGCGGATCTTCGTACGGCAAGACCCGCTCGCCGAACCGTGTTTCGACGGCGCTATGGCTCACGCCATGAGCGTTCAGCCTATCAACCCAGTAATCAAGCGCCCCTTTCGGAACGCCGAGCATAACCTCGTCCCAAACACCCCACCCGCGCCGACGCGCCGGCAGTTTGGGCCACGGGAAAAACGTTAAGTCGATACCCGGGTTTCCGTCACGATCGCCGTAGAATAGGTGGTAGGTATCGGGGGCGTCCTGATTGACGGTACGTTTCACCAGGCGCATCCCGAGCGTTCCCACGTAGAAATCGAGGTTCTCCTGCGCGTCACCGGCAATCGCCGTGATATGATGCAGTCCTTTCACATTAGACATCCTGTATCTCCTTCGACCCGTTGGAGCCTTAAAGGTCCGTAACAATACGGTGCAGAGTCAATAGCAAGTTCCGACAGCCTGCGACAACAGCCTGTAGCCGTGCTTTTCGGCGGCAACAGGGGTGAGTTCGTGTTGCCTCGAGACCGAATCACCGTTATCATTTATCATACCGCACCGTGAAGTCGGCAGACTAACGATTAGCGTAAATCGGGCACCGGCACCCACACCGCCGGAAGGGGGTTCTATGACAACCCGTGCAATGCTTCGCGACGCTACTACGGTGGCACGCGAAAACGTAATGATTTTCGTCCCGACAATCGCAGCTTCAATCGTGTTTGGCGTGCTCTCGCTCTTGGCTCACCCGGCTCCGAGCGCGGCAACCGCACCGTATGGACCGGGAATGGGCGCCGGCATGACCGACGGCGCGCTGATCGCGCGCAGTTTTGGGTTAGCTTCGGTGTTGCTTGTGGTCGGTGCAATCGTGTCTCTACTCGCTCATGCAATGACGCTCGCGATGGTCAAGCAAAGCCTCGACGGCAGCACGCCCACGTTGGGGAGCGGATTTCAAGAGGCAAAAGAGCGCATCGTAGCGTTGGCGATTGCGGCGGTGGTCACCGGTATTCTGATCGGCGTCGGCATGATGCTGTTGCTGCTTCCGGGACTCATACTCGCTTTCCTGCTCATGTTCACCTTCGCCGCGGTTATCGCCTCGAGGCTGAACGCGTTTGCAGCACTCAAGAAGAGCTTCCGGCTGACCACCGGCGAGTTCGGAGAATCGGCCGTAACGTTTTTGATCATCATCGCGCTCGGCGTGGTGTTCGCCGCGGTTTCATTGGTCGTTAACCTCGTCCCGTTTCTCGGAGCGGCGTTGAGCATGGTACTCGGGGGCGTGTACACCGGCTACATCTCGATCGTGCTGTTGATGACGTACCGAAAACTTGAAGGGCCGAGTGTCGGCCCGGCCCAAGCCCACGAGGAGCCGCAACCCGAGAGTTAGCTCACCGGCCGCTCCGGCGGCCTACCCGCGGGTTCCTAGCCCATGTTGAAACGTTCCGCCGTGTACGCCGCGGCCTCGGTAGCCGTAGCGGCGCTGCTCGTGCCGGCTTTATACTTTGTTGTTCTCCCCCGGGTTATGGCGTCGGTGACACGCGCTCAACTCGAGCAGGTTGAACAACGGTTCGAGCTCGAACTCGAATTCTCGTCTGCCGGCCTATCGCGGCGACACGGACTCGTCCTGAACGACCTGCGTGCGCAGAACCCCGGCGGCGATGTTACGATCACCGCCGATAGCGCGCGCATTCGAGCCGACCTCTTGCGACTCCTCCTCGGACGCCGTGAGATCCGCCGGCTCGAGCTTCACAGACTCAGCATACAGGCATCGAGCGGTCACGGAGAACTCACCGTTCGCGCCGAGCGGGTGGCGGTCGACGGTGTGGAGCTCGGGCGCGCCGACTCCCCGCATCCGTCCGAGCGACTCGCGCTCGCCCGCGTGCGGCTCAACGCTCCACGGGCCGATGTTCGGCTTCATCACGAAACGCCGGGGCATTGGGTCGCAGAGCTGCTACAGCGGGGGCCGGAGCGAACCGCGGACGTTCGCGACGAGCCCCACGGCCGCGACAGTGTCGAGTTGGAGCGGAACCTCGCACAGCTTGTTCAACAACTCCCCCTCCCCGGCGAGCTTGTGGTGGAAGACGGGGGGCTGCGGCTTGAGTACGGATCGTCTACTGCTGCCGGGCGCGTGAGCGAGCGCCTCACGCACATCACGCTGGCAGATCTTTCGTTCGTCTTGACGACGCCGACCGGAACCGCCGGCGGTCGCCTGAGAACCGCCGGGGATATCGCTGTCGGCGGCCTGCCTGCCGGTAGGTGGGTTGTGGAGTTAGAGCACAACAGGCGTGAGTCCTTACCGAGCGGGCTAATCACGATACACCGTCTCGACGTTGCAGCGCTCAACGACCTTCTCGGACCTTTCGGCGCCCCCGGCGCACACAAAGGCCTGTTTAGCGCAGATCTCACGGCGGCGCGCGGGGGAGGCGCCTTTGACGCGCGCTTTGGCGGTCGGCTGGAGCTCGAGGACGGCGAGTTTTATCTCCCGCAGCTCGCTCGAGAACCGCTCGAACTGCCGTCCGTAAGCTATGCGTTCGAGGGGTTTCTCGATCCCGGTGCTCGAGTACCGGAGCCGCAATTGCTTCACGGAATACCCGACCACGCCTCGTTGCGCCCCTCAAATTTCAAATCGAGACCGGCCGGCAGTACCGCCGCCGCCGCCGGCAGCTTGGTGACCGAACGCGGGCTCGTGCGGGTGGGAGCGGTCGAGCTTGAGTTCGCTGCGTCGCTTCATGG
>SLBH01000321.1 GCA_007126415.1 Spirochaetales bacterium | reverse complement strand
GCGCCCTAACCGATAGAGCGCCTCGGCATAGCCGTGATACAAGGACGGTTCATCGGGGTAACGGGAAACGAGTTCCACTGCCGTCTCGGCAAGCTCCTCGTAGCGTTGGTGTTCGGCGAGTTCCCGTACCAAGAGAACCGCGGCGTTTCGGCGCCAAGGCTCCTCGCCGTGCGTCGCTTCATGCTCGAGAACCGCGGCGGCGATATCGAAGTACTCCTCATCGATCAACGCCCGCGCAATGTAGTAGGCCGCTCCGGCGTCAAGATCACGATACGCCCGCCTGCCGACCTCGGGGTCTTCGAGTTCTTCTAGAAATGCGAAATCGCGTTCGATAATGTGACGCTCTAGTTCATCGGCGGGCAGCCCGAGCACCAATCCACGGTCGGCGCACGCCACAAGAAACACAACAAGTATTGAAACGGTGAGAAATCTCTTCATAACGGCCATAGATGTGCTACGGGAAGGCTACCTACTACCGGCGTCCGACTTGCGACAAATGGTAGCTGCGAGCAACAACAGCGGATGGAGCGCGGCTCGCTCGTCCTCGAGCGCAGGGAGTGGCTCGCCTTCAAAGAGGCGAAACACCAGAAACCCGAGCAGGCCCACGAGCGTAAGCGCCAATACCATGAACCCGAAATACAGCAACGGACTGAAACCGACCACCTGGGCCGCGTCTTCGCCCAACTCCGAGTCTGCGGCGGTCTGCTGTGAGCTGTCTTGGCGCTCGAATATATCGCCGAGCGACGCAGTGGCGCCGGCAACACCGGAGAGATCCGGATAGTCCTCATTATCGTCCTCGAACTCGTCCTCAGTACTCGGCGGCGCGGCGTCGAAATCGTCCAACTCGTCGAGCTTGAACTCGGCGACATCGTAGGTGTCGTCCTCAGACAACGTCTCGACATTGACCGAAAGGCTCTGGTACGAGCCGCGTTTCAGGTCTTTCGCCGTAGCAACCAGGCTCCCGTCGGAATCATATCGCAGCGTCAACGCAATTTCCGGTTCCCCTTGTTGTTCCGGCCCGATGTCCTCGAGGACCAAGCTCCCGATATAACGCGCGTCGGAGAAGTCTTGCCGATCGGCGCGGTAGAGATCGATCTGCATCTGAGCTTGATTGTCGTGAACCGTGGTAAGCACCAATCGCCGGTGGCGATGCGGCGTTTCGGTATCAAGGACTGGGGCAAAGCGGCCATCCGCGATTTTTACGGCAATCACCGAGGTACTCACGTCGATACGCTCCTTCGCTGTACCGTATGGAAATTGATCTCGACTGTCAAGGCGAACACCGGCTGTCAAGCGAACACTCGCCGCTTCCTTGACAGGTCGATCGCGGGCAACAATAATACCGACATGCAGCTCGGCGCCGCCGCGATCGTTATTCTGGCTATTCTTGTCGTACTCCTCCTGTTGGTCGCTCTCATTCTTCTCCGTGGTTCGGGAGAGCGCCCCGCAAACAAGCGCAAACAGAAGAAGAAAGATCGCGACTCGATACTGCGGGAGGCCAACAAGGCACTCGCCCAGAATCCAAAAGACCACGAGGCGCTACGCTCACTCGCCGATCTCTACTACGCCGAAGAGGCTTGGGAGAAGGCGATGAAGACCTACGGGCTTCTTGTCGGCCAGTGCGCAACCAACAACGAGATCGACGAGTACGAGGTGACGCTGCGCTACGGGCTATCGGCGCTGCAGTTGCAGAACTACGCCGAGGCCTACAAATCGCTGGTCGTCGCGCGCTCGCTAAACGGCGAGACCTTTGAGGTGAACTTCAACCTTGGTTTCCTGGAGTACAAGCGCAAGAACTTCGAAAAAGCGCTCGGTATGCTCCGCAAGGCGAATGAGGCTAAGCCCGATCACATCCCGACACAACGCTATCTTGCACATACGCTGTACCGGCTCAAGAAGTACACCGAGGCCATCGGGCTGCTGAAGAAGGTCTTGGAGTTTGAGCCTGAGGACAAAGAGTCGTTATTCAGCCTCGCGAACTGCCACTACGAGCTCGGCGCGGCCGACCAAGCGGCGCGCATCTTCACGCACCTGCGCCCCGACCCCACCCTCGGGCCGCGCGCGGCGCTGATGGCCGGCGTCATTCACCTCAAGACCAATAGCTACGATCAGGCACAGATGGATTTTGAGCTCGGTCTGAGGCACGAAAACATCCAACCCGAGGTACTCTTGGAGCTGAAGTACCGCCTCTCTATCACCTACACGCAACAACAGAAGGTCGACCGCGCGCTGCCGCTTCTGCAGGAAATCTACGACATCAATCCTGAATATAAAGACGTCCAGAAACGTCTTACAAAGCATAAGGAGCTCACGCGCGACCAACACCTACAAACCTTTCTCATCGCCCCAACCTCGGATTTCGTAGGCCTCTGTCGCAAGGTCGTCACCAATTTCTACCCCAACAGCCGCACCAAGATAACCGATATCACGGTTCATCAAAACGAGTACGCCGATATCCTTGCGGAGGTAGAAACCGCCAAATGGGAGGACGTGATCCTCTTCCGATTCATCCGCACCAGCGGGCAGATCGGCGAGCTCATGGTGCGTGACTTCCACTCCCGCATCAAAGACCTGCGCGCCGGCCGAGGCTTCTGTGTTTCCGCGGGCGAGTTCTCAAGCGGCGCCGAGCAGTTTGTTGAGGCTCGCCTGATAGACTTGATAGACAAAGAAGGGATCGCGCACGTGCTTCGAAAAGCCGGATAGCAGCAGAACCGTGCGCGGCGATCCTAGACGGCACCCGCCGCTAATCCTCAGCCCGGTGCGCAATCACCAGACAGCGTTCTTCCTCTAGAAACACCGGGTTGAGGCTGCGGAGCTCCACCGAGTTGAACCGGCCTCGCAGCGCCTCGGCCTCAACCTCGGCGCGTTGCCGGCGCCCCTTGTACGCGAGCAGGTAGCCGCCGGGACGGAGCAAGCCCGCGAAGATCTCCGCGTTTCGATCCCCGAGCTCGGTCAGCGCTCTAAACGTCACGATATCGAACCGTTCGCTACAGCGCTCGTAGGTTGTTTCGGCAATCTCGAGATTAGTCAGCCGCAGGAGCGCCCTCACGTTGCGGAGAAACCCCACACGCCGCCCCGCCCGCTCAACGAGCGTGACCGCCAGCTGTGGTTCGAGAACCGCGAGCACCACACCGGGAAGCCCGGCGCCGCTACCGAGATCCGCCAAGGTGACGGCAGGCGTTGCCTCGGCGCCGGCGTCCGCCGAGCTCTCACCGGAGAGGCGCTGCCGACGGTTCGGCTCTCCAAGCGCCGCCACCAACTCACGCACGACCGGCACCCCGGCGGCGCAGTCGAGCAGATGCCGGCGCACAAGCGCTTCGCCCTGTGCCTCCACCAGCCCAAGCCTCGGATTGAAGCGCTCGATCTCGCCCAAGTACCGTAGAAGCTGAGACAGTTGTTCATCCGAGGTTGAGATCCCGAGCGCCTGCAGCCCGTCCTGCAACAAGACCTCCGGCGCGGCGGTCCCGCTCTCGGAGGCGCCGCGCTCCGGGGCCGCGTGTTCACCCATCGCCGTTTCCCCCGCTCGGGAGGCTATCGGGCGCGGGGGCGGCGCGTGCGCCGGGCGAGCGCCCGAGGGCTACCATCAGAACCGCGATATCGGAGTTTCGCACCCCGGAGATGCGCGACGCCTGGCCGACCGAGATCGGAGACACGTTGCTGAGCTTCTCACGGGCTTCATTCGAAAGGCCTTCGAGGCGATCGTACTCCAGGTCCTCCGGGATCCGCATGTTCTCCATCTTCCGAAAGCGCTCGATCTGCTTCTCCTGACGCGATATGTAGCCCTCGTACTTCACATCGAGCTCGATCTGGCGGACCCAGTCGCCGGGCATCTCCGGCAACACCCGAGGGTCTAAGCGCCGCAGCGTATCGACCGTGAAATCCGGGTTCTTGAGGAGGTGCCGAAAGCTGCGGCCGATCTGCCGGCTCAGGCCGAGCTCCTCGCCATGGAGCTCGGCCTCGCGCTCGGTTACGCGGCGCTGCTCCAGGAGCTCTTTGGCCTCCTCGATGACGCGGCGCTTCTCGAGGAAGCGCTCCCAGCGCTCCTCGGAGTGAAGCCCGATGCGGTATCCCGTCTCGAGCAGGCGTAGATCGCTTGAGTCGTGGCGCAACGAGAGGCGATGCTCAGCGCGCGAGGTGAACATCCGGTACGGCTCGTTCGTCCCGAGTGTCACGAGGTCGTCTACCAAGACGCCGATATACGCCTCAGCACGCGTTAGGATCAACGCTTCGGCACCCTCGAGAAAACGCACCGCGTTAATGCCGGCCACGAGCCCCTGCGCGGCGGCTTCTTCGTAGCCCGAGGAGCCGTTTGTCTGGCCCGCTACGAACAACCCGCGCACCGCCTTGCTCTCGAGACTCGGCCACAACTGCATCGGATCGATGTAGTCGTACTCCACAGCGTAGCCGGGGCGCACGATCTCGGCGTGCTCGAGTCCCGGAATCGTGCGAATAAAGGCTTCCTGTACATCTTCCGGCAACGAGGTCGAGACGCCGTTGAGGTACATCTCATCGGTATTGAGGCCCTCGGGCTCAACGAAGATCTGATGCCGCTCGCGGTCGGGGAAACGCACCACCTTGTCCTCGATCGAGGGGCAGTAGCGCGGCCCGACGCCGACGATTTTGCCGCTGTACAGCGGCGAGCGCTCGATGTTTGCCTCTATCACGCGCTTCGTCTCAGGCGTTGAGAACGTGATATAGCACGGACGCTGCGGCCGATCGATGCGTTCATGCCGAAACGAGAACGGCTGCACCTGCGCGTCGCCGTGCTGTTCCTCCATCTTCGAGAGGTTGAGCGAGGAACGCGCGACACGCGGCGGAGTGCCGGTCTTCATACGCCCGATTCGAAAACCCGCGCGGCGCAGCCCGGCATCAAGCCCTTCGGCCGCCGGCTCACCGAGCCGTCCCGAGACGCGTGAGTACTCGCCGATGAAGATTGTCCCGTTCAAGAACGTACCGGTGGTCACGATCACGGTCTCGGCGCGGAAGCGTTTGCCGCGCTCGGTGACGACGCCCTCCACACGGCGCCCGTCGCGCGTGAACAGCAGATCGGTAACGGTATCTTGGAACAGCGTGAGGTTCGATTGCGACTCTAACGCCGCTTTCGCCGCAAGCTGGTAGGCGGTCTTGTCGGCCTGCGCCCGGGGTGCTTGCACCGCCGGCCCCCTGCTGCGATTCAAGATACGGAACTGAATCATCGTGTCGTCGATGAGCCGGCCCATCTCACCGCCGAGTGCGTCGATCTCGCGTACGATGTTGCCTTTGGCGAGTCCTCCAATCGCGGGATTGCACGAGAGCTTGCCGATGGTGTCGAGATTCTGCGTGATCTGTAGCACCGTACGCCCGAGGCGCGCGATCGCGAGCGCGGCCTCTATCGCGGCGTGTCCGCCGCCGATTACAATTGCGTTAAACTTCATAGTGCGTTGAATGCCTTACCGCGACGGATTTGCTCGTCAACCGAACGGGAACCGCTCGAGTTCCTGGTGCACCCGCTCGTCGTCGGCAAGATTGAGCTCGAGGAGGCGCCGCAGATGCGTTAGGCTCTCGGCATCGATCTCGAGGAATTTGAAGCCGAGATAGTCGCCGTCGCGCCGCACCAGCTCGCCGGTAAACTCCATCGTCTCGGTTGAGCCCGAAAGCCGGAAACTGAGCTCCCCGGTGGCGGCATCCGGAACACGATCGGCGTGCAAGGTATGTACGAGAGCGCCCTTGAGCGAGATGTCGATCAGCGTCACCGCGACCGAGCTACGTTCAAAGCGGAACTGCCCGCCGGTTTCAAAGGGTGCGCGCGTGAAGTTGCGCTTACGCTGGTGTCCCACGACCTTTGCGTCTCCCGAGGATAAGTATGGTGAGGGCGCGCGCAGCTGTCAATACGTGCGTCCGCTTACGTACGTCCGCTTGAGCCGCCCCCCCTCTTACTTGCCGACGCAGAACTTCGAGAACATCGCATCGAGTATCTCGGCCGACGCCACTTCACCGGTAATCTCGCCTAAGGCCGAGAGCGCATCCTGTAAATCCACCGCCACAAGATCGAGCGGCATAGCTTGTTGGAGGCCCTCGAGCACCGCGCCCAAGGCCGCCACCGCACGCTCGATAAGCGCTCTCTGCCTATCAGACTCTATCACCGCGGCCCCGTCTTCGCTGCCGCCGTCGGGAAGCACCGCCTCGCGTAGGACCGCCTTTAGCTCCTGTAGCCCCTCTCCGGTAGCACTGCTCAGCGCGATAAAGCCGCGCGGCGCCTCGCGTTGCGTGAGGTCGATCTTGTTCCAGATCGGGATAACCGCCCCAGGACAGAGCTCTCGCACCCTCCCGAGCTCACGCCCGCGCTCGTCTTCAGGTTGAGGATCGGCGCCGTCGATGAGGTACAAAACCGCGGCGGCTCCCTCGATTATCGCTTCGCTACGCCGAATGCCCTCGCTCTCGATCTGCTCCTCGGTGTCGCGGAGCCCGGCGGTATCGTACAAGCTGATCGGCACCCCGTGTATCTCGATCCCTTGCTCGATGTAGTCGCGCGTGGTGCCGTGAACCTCCGAGACGATCGAGCGGTCTTCGCGCAACAAGAGATTGAACAACGACGACTTGCCGGCGTTGGTGCGTCCGGCGATCGCAACCGGCGCGCCGTCGCGCAGTTGCCGGCCGGTTGCGTACGTTGCAGCCAGCCGCTGCAGATCAACCATCGCGGCCTCGACCGCATCGATCGGCGCCTCGACCTCGCCGCTGTCTTCCTCGGGATAATCGAGGTGAATCTCGACCGCGGCCGTGATATCTACCAAGCGCGCTTTTACGGCGTTGATCCGCTCGGCGACCGAGCCGGAGAGTCGATGTAGTGCCAAGGCGCGTCCGCGTTGTGTGCGCGCGTCGATCAACTCGGCGACCGCCTCCGCCTGAGTGAGATCGAGCTTACCGGCGAGGAACGCTCGCAACGTGAACTCGCCCGGCTCGGCCGCGCGAAACCCGAGCCGTCGCAATAAACTCAGCACCGCTTCGATCGTGACGGGACTTCCGTGACAGACGAGCTCCACCGTGTCTTCGCCGGTATAGCTTCGCGGTTCCCGAAACACTACCGCGGTGAGCTCATCCACCACCGTGGCCGTTGTGCGGTCCAGAAGCCGTCCATACAGCACCGTATGGCTCTCGGCCTCCAACAGCGCCGCGGGCCGACTAAAGGCCGGTGCCAGCAGCCGCAGGCATCCCTCCCCGGAACAGCGTACAACCGCCAACGCGCTTCGGCCAAACGGCGTCGCGAGCGCGGCGATCGGATCATCATAGGTCATCCGGTTAGAGTAGCGAAAACCGAGCCTCCGAGCAAGGAACAGAACCGACCGGAACTGCCCCGCACCGTGTTGGTGACACCCAGCGCCGCCCGAAGCACCGACACACCGAAACACCGAAGCACCAACACGCTGCGTGGCATTTCACGCGGAATCCCTGTTATACTTCGTCCGGTATGACCGACGATATTGATCTGCACGGACTAACACCGGCACAGGCGCGTGAGTACACGCTGCAGTTTGTCGCAAACATGAAGGAGCTCGAGAACAGGCGTCGAGATTTGCGCCGCCGGTTCGAGAGTTGGGAACGCCGCGTGAAGCTTGCACGGGACAACCAGCGCGTCGATCTCGCGCAGGAAGCGATGCAGAAGCTCGACGAGATCACACGGCGATACCAGGAGCTTGGACGCGAGAAACGCGAGCTCGAGGTCAAAGTGGCGTTGCTCAAGCAACGGCTTCGCCGTCTCGAGCGCGAGCCACAGAAGACCGTCAACGCCGAGGGCTTGCTCGAACAACTCGAGCAGGTTGTCGGCAGCGACCAACAGCTCAAGGAGAGCATTGCTCGCGTGGAAGCCGACGATGAACTCGAGGAGTTGCGTCGTAAGCTCAAAGAACAGGAGGAAGAATGAGCCGTGAGCGAATCGCATTGTTTCCTGAAGCCGAGAGGCCGATTGTGTTCGGCCATCGCGGGTACTCAGCCATAGCGCCTGAGAACACCTTAGCGGCGTTTCAGTTGTTACTAGATCACGGAGTACCTGGGGTTGAGCTCGACGTTCATCGCTGTGCGAGCGGCGAGTTGGTGGTTATACACGACCATGAACTGTCGCGGCTCACCGGCGAAGGAGGGATTGTCGAAGACCTGTCTCTCGAGGAGCTGCGGCGGCGCTCGGTCGGCGCTTGGTTCTCGCCGGAGTTCGAGGCCGAACGCGCGCCGCTACTCACCGAGGTGTTCTCGCTGCTCGGCGACAAGGTCTACTACGATATCGAGATCAAACTGGAGACGCGCGAGCCGTCGGGGATAGAGGAGGCACTCGCCCGTTTGATCGACGAGTTCGGGCTCGAGAAACGTACGCTTGTCAGCTCGTTTAACCCGTATCCGCTGAAGCGCTTTGCAGCGCTTGGAACCGGCATTCCAACCGCGGTGATCTACTCAAACAGCAAGAGCGTTCCCAGGGGGCTGCGCAACGGCCAGGGCCGCTTCGTCGCTCGCTGCGACGTGCTGAAGCCCAACCGCCGCAAGATCAACCCGGTCACGCGCTTCTGGTACAACCGAGTTGAACGATATCCGCTGCTGACCTGGACGGTGAACTCCGAAGAAGAGGTGGACCGCCTACTCGCGCTGGAGGTCGACGGCCTGATCTCGGACGATCCCGGCATGGTTATGAGGCGCCTCGCGCCGCCGGACCTGGAGTAGCGGACCTGGAGGAGTAGCGGGACTCGTGTAGCGGACCTCGCGCCGCCCGTTTAACCGAGTAGCCGCTCACGGAAGTGTGGCGGCAAGTTGCTCCCCGATACGGTCTCCGAGCGCACGGAACGCGGCCGAGACCGCGCCTTCCGGTGAGTTGGCTCGGCTGCGTTGCGACACTGCGGTGGAGTACAGGACCTCTCCGGTCTCCACCTCCAGCACCGTGACGCTGCCGGATACGCGCACGATCGCCCCGTTGTCCTCGGTGACCTCGTCTATTCCGGCACGGCCCACCACAAGGCGCTCGAAATCATCGCCGTGCTCGTCGCGCAGTTGCTCGAGCAGACCCCGGTGGTTCTCGTCCTGCAATAGGCCCGAATCGAGAGCGATCGCTTGCACCCGAAACTCCGACCGGCTGAGCGCGTCGACGATACCCGAGCGCGTTGCGCCCCGCCCGGTTGCGTTGCCCACCAAATCGGTATCGAGGAACGCGACGGCGGTCGGTACGTTGTGCGCACGCGACACTACCCGATAGCGAAACACCGTCTGCGACTCAACCGCGGTACGCCGGATCGCGTCGAGCTGCGGCCGATAGCGGTCGGGAAGCTCGGTGAGCGGGCCGAGAACAGGCTCAAGGTCTAATGTCATCGTTACGCCGGCACTACCGACCACCCGGGGTGTAGGATGACGAAAGCGAAGTACGCCTTCGTCGTCGGCGCTCATCACGACGCTTCGCATCCCCGGCCGGCCGTCGGCACGCGCATCCTGATACGAAATGCGCACGCGCGCGCCGGGGACCGGACGGCCGTCGACGGTTACCCGCAGCTCAAACGGCTCTTCGAACGGGGTTCGAACCTCCGTCTCGAGTTCGTCGGCGTGCTTATCGAGCCGCATCGCGGCGAGCAGACGGCGCGCCTCGTTGAGATTCCGTTCGGCGCGAATCTCGGCGTTCTCGAGCTGTGAGCCCGCCGCGGCGCGCGCCGCCTCGAGATAACTGCCGACCGCCTCGTAGGAGCGGCCCTCACGCTCGAGCTGCCGCGCCCGTTGCTCCGGCTCGGCAATCGCATCCTCGCGCTCCTGAAACAGCGCTTGCAATCGCTCGCGCTCGGCGTTCAGCGCAGCGTGTTCGTAACTGCCGAGCAGGTACACCGTAACCACCTCACCGCGCTCGGATCGGAAACGGTCGGTGACACGAAAGCCCGACAGCCGCGCATCGGCACGCTGCGTGATCTGCTGCTCAACATCGGTCTCGAACTGTTCAAGCGACGCGCGCGCGGTTGCGGTTGTTTCGCTTGTGACGCGCACGCCGAGATACCGAACAATCTCATCGATCATCGCAGCCGAGGCGCGGTCTTCGGCCTCGGCCGCGTCTCCTGCCGGGCTGCTCCCGGCCGCGACGAAGTACTCGTACTCGTCGTCGGAACGCGGGGGTTCCAGAACCCAGTTGGGCAGATCGCGGTCGTAGGCGCTCGGTGAGCCGGCACAGCCGCTCAGCGCGAGCACCACCACGACCGCCACAAGACCCGCAACGATTCCCGGACGGGAGAGAGGTAAAGCATGTCGCGTTGTTACAGCAGCCACCGGCACCCCCACCGAGCGCGTTAGAGCCCGCGCTCGAACGCTTCCTTGACGCGGTCGCGCACGGTTCGCTCTTCCTCGCTCTCGACGCTGCCGTCGTTGCGGTCGAGCGCATCCTGCACCATGCGGTTTAGCGTGTCCTGCGGAATGGTGTAGAGCACCACATAGGTGTAAGCGTCTTCATCGACGTCCCCGTCGGAGTCGAAGTAGCGCATCCTGACCCAGTAGTCCCGCGCACGGCGATATCCTGAGACGGTAGCGTCGGAGACGCTCGCGACAACCTGCTCCATGTAGTTCTCAACGAGATCCATATCGCCTGCCGCCGCACCGGCGAAGCGTGTCTGCACGCGGTTCTCGACTTCTTGAGTGATCGCACTCTGCGCGGTGAACTGTTGCGTCCAGATCTCGGCGCCTTGCAGACTCTGCGCGCGCGGCGACTCAAACCGGAAGACGTAGTAGTCTTCATATTGATCGAGCTGCTCGAGCTCGTCGACCTCCATGGTCACCCACTCGGGCACCGGAGTTCCCCACTTATGGTTACGATGATCGAGCATCTCGGGCTGCCGAGTTGTCGGCTCCGGCGCCGGCGCCCGTTCCGGCTCTTCCTCAGGGGCGCTTGCACACGCCGCTGCTAACACTGCGACCAAGATCGCAAACAACCCAACACGAATACCCGCCTTCATCCTTGTCTCCTCCTCGCTATCGGTTACGTAACCTGCCCGGCCTTATAGACCGGTATCAAACGTCATCGAGTTCCCTCGAGTTATCACATGATACATGTTCTGCAGACCGGGAACGATCTCCGAGGTCTCGTACAACAAGTCCTCGAGGTCGTCTACTCGGCCGAAGTAAAACACCGTGTAACGCGTCTCGTCCGCGGTCTGCGATACCGTGATCAAGTCCGAGACCTCGGCGCGAAGACGGCGACGAAACTCACTCATCATGCGCGCGTCGAGCGTGTTCTGGATCACGAGTTCGTAACGCACGCCGCGTGCAAGATAGCCCTGCATCTGGCGCTCGGACTGCTCGACTACCACCGGCATCGCCTGGTACACCGTAGACTGCACCGCGTTCAGCACCGCCTCGCGCGCCCCGCTGCGGCTAAAGGTACGCGGACTCTGCCGAGTGACCGCCCCGAGCAACTGTCCCGTAGACGTTTCAAAAATCCGCATCGTGACGTGCGCGGTACCGTAATGGCTGTCTGCCCGGCTGTCGTGGGAGGTCTCGAGGTCTATCTCGATATAGACGTCGGCATTCAAGCGCTGCGCGATCCACTGTAGCATTCCGATCTCGCGGCCGGTCTCGGCTTCGTAGACATACTCCTGCTCGCGGCGCAGTCGCTCCACCTGGGCGGAGTCTACCGCGATGAAGTCGTTACCGGCCAGATACCGGTTGGCCTGCGCAATCGCGTTCTGTTGCAGAAACTCATCGACCTCCGAGTCTTGGTTGAAGTACACCATATAGGTCATGGTGTCTATGTAGCGATTGATGAAGCGCTGCTGCTCAGGCGTAGCCTCGCCCCACGCCTCGGAGCGGTCGGCTCGCGCGGCTACCTCTACCTCTCCATCCGCTACCGCCCGCTCGGTCACACCGTTTGTGCCGGCTGCAGGTGCGTCGTCGGCGGTGTGAGCGCCGGATTCGTCGCCCGCCGAGCCGCCGCGCGCCCCGATGCGATGTGCATCGAGCACCGACTGTACCGCCGGAATGTCGACGCGAATCCGCAGCTCGAACAGCATCTCCATGTCGTCTATCGTGCCGAGGTTCTCGCTGCGTAACCGCTCCATAGTCTCGTTGTAGACGTAGCGATTTGGGTTGCGCGTGGAGTACAGCACCTCCTCGAGAGTAGCCTCGTGCCGGCGCTCGGCCTCGTCACCGATGAGATCAATTACCGCGTTGCGAACCGCGTCGATCTTCGCCGCGTTCATCGCGGTTCCAAGCGTCTCGCCTCGCCCCACACCGTGGTATGTTTCGGCCTCGGCGGTTGCTTCATCCTCCGCAGAGCCGTTGGGGGCGCTCGCGCAGGCTCCGAGAAATGCAACAACACCGAGCAGCGCGAGCATCATAAACGCTTTGCGCCGTCCGATCGCGGTTTCTGAATGTCTTTCAGTCTTTGAGCTGTTCATCACTTAAAGGTTAGCCCCAGACCAACCACAATTCCACCGTAGCTGCCGAAAAAACGGTCGACGACGGTTTCGTTGAAGACCTTATCGTATAGACCAAACCACTGCGCAAAGCCCACCTCCGCCACCAGCATGCTGTCGCGCGTGATCAGGTAGCTTGCAGCCAACTTGAGGTTCCCTCCGACGTGGGTGGTGTAGAAGTCGTCGCTGAACAACGAGTCGTTGAACGGCACCGCACCACCGAACCCCACTCCGAAACTAGGATTCAGCTTGAGTCGCCCGAGGTACCAGTTGCTTTCCGCGCCGACGTACACATTGGCCGGAAACAAAAACGCGAGAAGCGTGCCGGTGAACGGCACCTCGAACCCTGCTTGCGGCCGGACCCGAAAGTAGCCACGGCTGGCGGTTGCCTTCACCCCGGCGACGAAGGTGCTGCGCCCGTAGCGCCGGTCGAGCGGGAGGATCAGGTTTCCGTACGGCGTAACATCGATGCCGTAGCGCGGCACCTCCTGCAGTTGATCACCGACCTGCACCCCGGGGTTGGAGTACAAGAGGCGCCCGATCGAGAACTCCTCGCGAACATCGCTTATCACGATCATGCCGGTTTCGTCCACCGTGCGATGCCCGGTGGGCGTCCGCCGCTCGTGCACAATCGCGAACTCGTCGCCGCGCCGCACGCCGAGGTTGCGTCCGAGCTCCAGGATCACGGTTCGCCCCGCGACGTCGAGCACTCCGCTTCGCAGTTGAAAGATATCCATACTACGCAAACGGTACTCGAGCTGTGGCGCAATTCCGTTCACCGCTGCTCGCATCGCGGCAACCGCGTTTTCGTCGCTGCCGCTGGTGGTTACGAAGAACTGACCGATCGTGGATTGATCGCGCGCATCGATGAAGGTGAACGAGGTCTCGATCTCGGCTTCGTACTCACGACCGCGCGCGGCAACGTTGTAATACGAAACCGAGGGGATCACGATGATGAAGCCGCCCACGAGGCGATCGAAGTCTTGTTCGGTAAACGCCTCCTCTCCGAGCAGCACTTCCTCCGGTAGCTCGAGGGTACGCTCGCGGTGACCGCGTAGCAGCCCGATGAAGGCGTCGACATTGTCGGCGTTGAGCCTGTGATTGAGGCCGATTACATCGAAGCGGCCGAGATTGATAAAGACGCTCCGAATGTGTTCGTCTACCGCTCCAACCGCACGGCGAAAGATGTCGGTGGTTTCCGACTCCACGCGCCGCTCGTAACCGAACACGCGCCCGAACTGCACCGAGGTACGCTCGCGTGGCACCGGATCACGCGGCGCGCCATAGTAGTCTAACCGAAAAATCGCAATCTCTTGCCGCTCAGAAAACTCTTGCGCCGCGGCCGGACCGGTTGCCACGCAAACCAGTACGAACACGGCGCAAAGTAGCCGGTATGCGCCAGGATTTCGTACCTTCATGCCCCTCACTCCTGTGCTATAGACAAGGTATCGCGCGGCCCGCGCGGCTTAGTATACTATACGCCGTGTGAGAACGCCAGCTCCACGGTCTCCGCTATAGGCCGAAAAAGACTCGATTATACCGCAGAAGCCGTTGGTCCCGCCCACAACGGTTCTGCCGGGTGCCACACGTCGTGGGTCGGACCCCTCCGCTTCCCGCGCTTCAGTTGTAACCGGCCGCGTGCCTCCCAAACGCCAATCCTTGTCGCTCAGCTCGGTTACAAACTCTTCTACCCCCGCCCCGCGACGGTTGGAGAGCCGAATCAGGGTGTCGTCCTTTCGCGGGACTACCATCACTCGCACCTGTGACGCCTCCCCGGCTTCAAACATGCGCTCTCCGGTCTCGATCTGCACCGATCGCTCCCCGGACCAAATCGAGAGTATCAGACGGCCCTCCTCGGCCGTCAATACCACGAGCCCAATCGCGTCGTCGCTATCGCTTACGGTGCTGAACACGTGCCGGTTGTCTTGCTCGGTCGGTAGATACATCTCGAGCTCAATCGTGAAGGCCTCTACCGCACCGTCGCGCACCGGTAACATGAAGTCCGAAAGCTCGAACCCGTCGCCGGACTCAAGCCAGTACCCAAACACCTCGTCTCGTACCGCGAGGCGCGGCGTGCCGATCTCGGTTGCGCGCTCGGCCGAATCGGCCGCCAACTGTGGGCGCACACCGCTGTCGCGCAGATTTCCACGCAGCGCGAAACGCGAAAAACGCGGATCACCGTCGCCGAGTCCGGCCCGCGGACGGTCCTTCACAATCAGCTTATGATTGTAGGTGATCGGACCCTCGAACCCATACTCGCCTCGTCCCGAGGGTGGTCTTACCGGAAACAACTCGAACTGCGCGAGATAAACACCTTCGGACTCCGGGCTATGAAGCATCACCTCGAACCGACCGTTATCCACCTCTGCAGTGTGGCTTCGACCCGCGAAATGCACCCGCACAAACGGCGAATGATCCTCGGGATGCTCGATACGACCAATCAAGATTCCGTCGGAGTTCGGTACAAACGCGGCAGGGTACGAGGACACGCGCGCAAACTGATAGCTCCCGGTACTGTAGAAAAAATCACGCACTAACTGCTCGATTTGCCGGCCTTCTAACAAGACCGCAACCTCGAGCTCGTATAGACCGGCCGACAGATCCTCGGGAAGGCGGAGTTTGGTGGAAGTAGTGGCTTCGCTAAGCTCCAACGACCCCTGGGAGACTACCCGAGAGCGATCGGTTGTGCGCACCACCCAGTCAAGCACCAAAGGCTCGACCGTAACGGAAGCATCGACTCCCTCGTTCCCGGCGCTTCCGGCACCTCCGGCTTCCCCGGCATCGCGAGAAGCGGTGTCGGTTCGAGCGGCGCCGTCGTTGCGCTGGGCCGAGATCGAGACCTCAATATCGTTAGAGACAATGCTTCCGTGAGCGATGGTCTCGAGCGAAACGGAGATATCGTCGTTATCGATCTCGAAGAACAGCGAGTTCCCTTCGCAGCCGAACGTTGTGAACAGCGGAAGCAGCGCCACCGCGATCGTCGCCACGGCTGCGGCCGTGTTAAGCCTACGCATCAATTTCTCTTAGTCGTTCCCGTGATCTCAATCTACCACGAGGCTTGGACTTTTCAAATGTTTCTACCGGGTTTATGCTTAGTGCCAATGCGACCTACACAAGCCGTCATTCACCTTGGCAATCTCAGACATAATATCACAGCCTTGATGGAACACACCGCCCGTCACGATCCGAACCGGCGCCGCCCGCTCTTCTGTGTTGCGGTTAAGGCCGACGGATACGGCCATGGGGTGTGCGAAGTCGCCGAGACCGCGCTCGAACTCGGCGCCGAGTACCTCGGTGTCGCCGCGGTGAGCGAGGCTGAGAAGCTGCGCGCTCACGGTGTTCGCGCCCCAATACTGCTGTACAGCCTCACCGACCCTACCGAGTTCGATACCATCGCCGAGCTCCGGTTGGCTCCGTTCGTGGCCGACGCCGCGTATATCGCCGATCTAGATCGCGCTGCGGCCGAACGCCGGCGCGTTATCGGCGTGCATCTGAAGGTGGACACCGGGATGGGTCGCATCGGCTGTCGGCCGGCCGAAGCGCGGGAACTCGCCGCTCAGGTAATCGCCTGCGAGCATCTCCGGCTCGACGGAGTCTGCACGCACTTCCCGGTGGCCGACACGCCCAACTCGAGCTTCACGCGCGAGCAGGCGGCGCGGTTGTCCGAGGTCGTGAGCGAGATTCGCACCGCCGGTATAGACCCCGGAATTGTGCACGCCGCGAACTCGGGGGCGGTTATCGAGTATCCCGAAACATGGTTCGACATGGTTCGCCCCGGCATCTCGGTGTACGGCTATTACCCTTCGGGCGACCAGGACCGCCCGCTCGAGCTCAAGCCGGTGATGGAGTTTCGCTCGCAAGTTGTCTTTACCAAGCGTGTACCAAAGGGCACCGGTATATCGTACGGACTGAGTTACCACACCACCCAAGACACCACAATCGCGACGGTGCCCGCCGGCTACGGGGACGGCTTCAATCGACTGTTATCCGACCGCGGCGAGGTGCTGATCCGCGGCACCCGCTACCCAATCGTGGGGCGCGTCTGCATGGATCAGTTCATGGTCGATATCGGCCCGGAGCCCGAGGTTCAAACCGGCGACGCCGTGACGCTGTTCGGCCCCGATCGCGCCGGGCCCAGCGCCGAGGAGATCGCAGACTTGACCGGCACCATTCCATACGAGGTAACCTGCAGCCCTACCGCTCGAGTTCCGCGCGTGTACCGTTGAGCTC
>SLBH01000131.1 GCA_007126415.1 Spirochaetales bacterium | reverse complement strand
TGTTTACCACGGCCGCACCCAGCGCGAGTACCACCTCGGCGCAGAGCGCGAGGATCATGGCGCGGCGTTTGCCGAGACGGGCGATTACGACGCTACCGGGGATGTTCCCGCACAGCGCGCCGAGCGCGAACATCGCCATTACCACGCCCACAAGCGAAAGCTCGGCACCGAGGGAGCGAATGTACAGCGGTAGCACCGGGAGTATAGCACCGGCGCCGGCGGCCCAGAGAAAACTCGGAAGATAAAACGGCAGGATCAAGCGGCGGAGCCGAAAGGTGTCGCCGTTCATGCTGTGTGCACATTCGGTCTGCCACGCTTCATGGATAGGATTGTGTGATTGAAGCAGGCAGTATATCCTGTAACCAGAGATACACAGGCATGGATATCGTTAAGTTTAAAGCGTTTCATACGGTGGCGTCGCTCAAGAATATCAGTAAGGCGGCCGAGCAGCTTCATTATACTCAACCCGCGGTGAGTGCCCAGATTCGCGAGCTGGAAAACTCCTACGGAGTGCGCCTGTTTCAGCGGGTCGGGCAGAATCTGGAGCTTACCGAGGCCGGGATGCAGTTGTATCCCTACGCGGAGCAACTGCTTGAGTTGTTCGAGCATTCGCGCAAAACGGTCGCCGAAGCTGCCGATATCGAAAGCCACTGCGTGCGCGTGGGGGCGAGCAGTTTGCCCGGCATCCACCTCGTGCCCGGGATAATCGGAGAGTTTCAAAAACAAAACCCCGACGTCAACATCGTACTTACGGTAGACGACGCGTATCAGGTGGAGCGGATGCTGCTCGCCGGAGAGGTAGACGTCGGCATCCTCGGCCGTGCCGGCGGCAGTCATAAGAAAACTCGCTTTGTGGAAACGCTGTTACTCGAAGACCCCATTGTTGCCGTCGTAGCGAGCGACCATCCGTACGCCCAGCGCAGCTCGCTCTTGCCGGAGGATCTCGACAACCAACCCTTGATTCTCCCCCCTGAGGATCGCCTCACACGTCGTGCGGTAGAGAAACGGTTTCGTACGCTCGGTTTGGAGTTTCGGCTGGCGTTCGAGATCTCGTATACCGAGTCGATCAAGCGGCTCGTGATTAACGGACTCGGTATCTCGCTGCTCAGCCGGGTGGTCACCTCGTGGGAGGTTGAGTGCGGTTGGCTGCGGGCGTTGCCGATAGATGGGTTCGAGGTGAATCGTGAGATCTTCATGGTGTACCCCAAAGGTCGCGTAATCATACCCGCGGTGCAAGCCTTCATAGAGTTTGTGTCGCAACGGCACGAACGGCTCGATAGAGAACCATAGCGGGGTTGCGGCAGGGCGGGAGCGGTGGGCCTACAGCCCGAGAAGCCACGCCCACCGCGTCGTCACAAGGCGCCCCCGCCGCTTTACGCCACGGCGCGTGCGGATAGCTACATGTACACCTGCTGCATAAAGACGTTCTGCATGATGAACAGCGCCACGTAGGAGATGGTGGCCGCAACCGTTGGTGTTGCCACCCACCCGAGCACGATATTCCCCAGCAGCTTGAGGTTCAGGTTTCTGCCGCCCTTTGCCAGCCCAATTCCGATGATTGATCCAACCGCCGCCTGCGACTGCGATACCGGTACAAGCGGGAAGGACGGTAATCCAACCGACTGCATTGCGTCGGCCAAACCTTCCGATGCAAACAGGAACAGCACCGCCGCGGTCGAGAAGATCACGACAAACGCGGTCACCGGCGAGAGCTTGAACAGGTTGGAGCCGACCGTCATCATAACGCGCTTGGAGTAGGTTGCGACACCGAGTCCGGCTGCGAGTCCACCGATCATGAACAACTGCTGCGTTCCGGTGAAGGTGAAGCCGAAGAGCGACAAATCTCGAAACGGCGACGCTTCCACGAACACCCCGACCACGTTCGCCATGTTGTTGGCGCCAAGACTGTACGCGCCGAACGCGCCGGCCAGCAGCAAGGCGTTACGCGTGTAGCGGTCGAGCTGAATCAAGTGCAGGCTGAGTTTGTTCAGAATGAACCGCACCGCAAAGTACATGAGAAACGAGATCGATGCCCCGAGAATCGGACCGGTCACCCAGGTTGTCATGATGCGCGTGAGCGCTTCTTGGTCGGTGGGGTAGCCCGAGAACAGGTTCCACCCCACGATCGCGCCCACAATTGCCTGCGTGGTGGAAACCGGCAGGCCGGCTTTGGTCATCCACATCACCGTAAACGCCGCGCACAGCGAAACGGTAAATGAACCGGGGAGCGCGTTTACCGCACCGAGGGCGCCGAGCCCGTGCGCGGCTCCGCCGCCGCTTATCACCGCGCCGAGGGTAATAAAGACCGCCGAGATGATCGCAGCGGTGCGGAACTGTACCATGCGCGTCCCGACCGCGGTGCCGAAAATGTTTGCCGCGTCGTTGGCGCCCAGCGACCAGCCCATGTAGAGACCGCTGGTGAGAAAGATTAATCCGCCTAATTCCATGGCTCCCCCCGCTTAGATGCTGCGCTTGATGACGGAAATCGACAGTCGTTCGGCAACCCCTTCGGCTTCATCGGCGAGCAGCGAAATGCGCTCGGCGAAGTAGCGCATGTGCACGCGTTTGCTGAACTCTTTAATCTCTGGAGACTCAAACGCTTTGCGCTTCAGGCGATCCTCGATCTGATCCGCTTGATGCTCCCAGAAATGCACCTTGTCGAGGTGCTCCGAGACACGATAGAGCTCCCGAAAGAACGCGCGTACCGCGAGCGTAAGCTCCTGGGCCGCCTTGATCGAGGTATCGACGAGTTCTTCGAAGTCCTCCTTTAGGAATGGGTAGATCTCGGGCTTCTCGATACCGAAGTGACTCGCCACTTTCTTGGCGACATCGGCTACGTTGTCGGTGGTCTCGATCAAGCCGAGGACGTCGCCGCGTGAATCGGGTATCAGCATCTCGGAGTAGATCCGGTGTGTGATGTTCCGGCGAAGCTCGTCCGCCTTTCGCTCCGCCTCATCAACCTCAGCCGATTTCTCCTCGAAGCGCTGGGTATCACCCGCAAAGTACTGCTTGAGCGCTTCGCCGAGAAGCAACGCGCTTTGATCGATGTAACTCAAGTACTGATCGATCTCCATCTCCAGCGCTTTGGTGCGAGAACCGAAAACTCGTCCGATGCCGTCGCGTCCATTCTTCTTTGTTTCTTCTTTTTTGGCCATGACCTCACCCGTATTGATTAGCATTTGTGTGTTCAGTAAACAACGCGTGAAAAAAACGCGCAAGGTTACCCGGGAGGCAACCTTGCGCACGTTATGCCGTGTTTAGCAGTGCTGCCGCAAGCCCGGAGGCTTACTCCGTAATGCCGACGACCTTCTTTGCAGCCCGTAGGTAGTTGGTGTTCGGCTTTGAGGCCAATCCGAGGTCCTCAATGACCTTACGCATGCCGTCGTAGTCTTCGCTCTCGGCACACGCGGTCTCGATCATAGCGCCGTTGAACCAGACGTATGCATACTCGCAGATGATGTCGTCGATGGTAAATCCATAGCGCATTTTTTCGACATTGACTACCGACAGTTCATGATGCGCTCGCGCCATCGTGATGAAGGTGTCGATATCGTACTCGTCTTGATCGAGCCTCATCTCAACCTTGAGATGCGAAAGAATCTCGGCAAGATCGGACTTCTTGACCGGGAACTGGAACTTGCCGCGCGGCTGAAACACCTCGTAACCGTCGGGCGTTTCGTCGACCTTGGTTTTGATGTCGAGCAGTCCCTCGCGTACCTTGACGTTGGCTTCGTTCGTGTGTACCGAGAGGAAGTAGGTTTCTACCGGCATCCGACGCTTCTTGAACAGCACCGTCCGGCCGTTCCAGATGTGATCCTTTACGGTGTCGATTACGCCGTTCTCAAATACGCGGAACTCGGCTCGCGGAACGATCTTCGCCGCTTCCTCGGCGCTGGTAGCTTTGTTGTCTCCATAGACTTCGGCCATTGTTGTACTCCTCCCCTTAGTAGGGTTGTGCAAATGGTATCTGTATCTTCGTAAAGCGCTTCGTATAGTAGCACGGTGGGTTTCGTCTCGGCCAATCAAAATCCTTGTTGCCGTTAATAGATATATTTTGGTGTGATTGATCGGAGTTTAGCTTGACAGTAGCCGACCGCGGGCGCAGGATTGGCATGCATTTAACCTGTCATTCAAACAGTATTCAATACTGAAGGGGGAACCATGTCTGAAACTAAGAACGCTGATAAACTGCGCACCTACCTGCGCTCCGCCAAGGATGAGCTCAACTCTGCGGCAACGGTACACTGCGTTGTCGGCAACGAGGCTGCCGACCTTGATTCAATGGCGTCGGCGGTATTGTACGCGTACTACCGAAACGAGACGCGTCGATCCGAGAACGAGCTGTACGTCCCGGTGATCTCGATTCCGCGCGAGGACTTCAAGCTGCGAACCGAGGCAGTATACCTCTTCACCGAGGCAGGGCTCGATCAGAAATTGTTGATCTTTGCAGAAGACATCGATCTCAAAGCGCTGTATACTACCGGTAGGCTCGCCTTGACGTTGGTGGATCATAACAAACCCACCGGAGCGTATACCGAGTACCAGGATGCGGTGCGCGGAGTGCTCGACCATCACGCCGACGAAAAGATGTTTACCGACGCTGAGGTCCGCGTTATCGAGCCGGTGGGTTCGGCCGCTACGCTGGTGGCGGAGCAGATTCTCGCCGAGAAGACCGAACTGCTCGACGACGGAGCTATAACACTGCTACTGGGTACCGTGTTGCTGGACACCGTAAACCTAGACCCGGGCGCCGAGCGGGTAACGCCGAAAGATGAAGAGGTTGCCAAGAGGCTCCTCGAGCGCAGTAATCTGAAGCAGCAAGAGCTGTTTGATGCGGTGCAACGCGAGAAGTTCAACGTTTCGGCGTTGTCGAGTGCCGATTTGCTGCGCAAGGACTACAAAGAATGGAAGCTCGGCGGGTATCAGGTGGGCATCAGCAGCGTGTT
>SLBH01000384.1 GCA_007126415.1 Spirochaetales bacterium | reverse complement strand
GCGATGTACTCCTCGGCGCTCCCCGTGTAGAGCTGTGGCACGCGCTCAACCGCGGCTGTTGCGTCGGAGGTCTCGGCGCTCAGTTCGGCGGTCTCAACGGCCCGATGGGCGTCGGAGCACAGTACGCGTTGTGGAACATGCTGATGGTGTCGCAGTAGGAATCCCACCTGCCGTGCGGTTTCCCGCCCCTCGGCGGTGAGACGGCGCTCCTGGTCGGGCCGGTCTTCGCCGGCCGGCTCGGCCTCAGCATGTCGATATAGGATTACCTCTTTCATATCATCCTCCTCGCAAGTGTTCTCGGCGCGTTGCGTTGTGCTCGTCCAATCTTGGATAGCCTCAGCTTCCGAGCCACCGTCGTACCATTGCCTCAAACTCCCGTAAACGCCGCGTCCGGGCCCCCGGCCCGGTGGAATACATCTCGTAGAACCCGTGACACTCTGCTCGCGAGACGCCGCAGAACGCAAAGACCGAGTGCTGCCAGAACCGCTCAACGGTCTGTTCGGCGGTCTCGCGCGGGGCGTCGGTGGTGTATGCCACCAGGGTGCTGAGCTGACCCAGCAAACCTTGCCTCACCTTCGGCATGAACTCCTCGCCGGTAAACCGATACGCGACTCCTGCGCGGAACACGCGTTCGACCCAACCTTTGAGGAGCGCCGGAGGGCCTCCCCACCAATCGGGGTGCACGACAGCGAGCCGCGAGACCGTGGTTACGAGGCGTTGATGCTCGAGGATCGTTTCATCGAAACTCATGCCGCGTTGAAGCTCCTCGGCACTCAAGACCGGCGACGGGGCTTCGTCGTATAGATCTATCCTGCGTACCTCAATAGCGTACCGCGCCGCAACGTCCTCGATCACGCCGGCAGCTGCATGCGTGAAACTGCCGCTGACCGGGTGGCACACAATGATCAATAACTCCGGTTCGCGTCGTCCTTCACGGGTCATCGCCGCCTGCCCGCCTCCTAAGTCGCGTACTCGATCTGAGCGACCCGGTTTGAAGCGTAGTACATCTGCAGAACTCTGTCAGCACCGGCGGCGTCCCTGTCCCGGCGGCGTCCCGTGGACGGGATGAAGTTTGTTTGGACTACAAAAACTAGCGGGCGCTTGATCAAGACGGCAATCTTGAGTAAATTGATCGTGAATACGCGTGAGGTGCGATATGGCGGTAACAAAAAGCGAATGTCTTGATGCGCTCAGTGAGGTAATCGACCCTGAGCTGGGTATGAACATTGTAGATGTTGGGTTGATCTATCGAGTTAAGCCCGAGGACGATCGTGTAGAAGTTGATTTCACCTTGACCTCCCCGGGATGCCCGCTTGCCGAGACAATTCAAAACGATATCAAGCGGGTTCTGCACGAGAAGACCGGATTCTCGGAGGTGCAGGCAAACTTGGTCTGGAACCCGCCGTGGAGTATCGATTTCATGAGCGAAGAGGCTCGTTTTGAGCTGGGGTATCCGATTTAAGGCACAAGATCTAAGGCACGAGAGTTACGAGAAACCTACAAGGAGACCATAGATGCAGATCACAATCAAAGACCTACGGGCAACGGTTGAAGACACCCCCATTCTCAACGGGGTGAACCTCGAGATGAACACCGGCGAGATTCACGCCTTGATGGGCCCCAACGGTTCGGGGAAAAGCACGCTCTCGAACGTCATTCTCGGGCATCCCTCCTACGAGGTAACCGGCGGTGAGATATGGGTGGATGGTGAGAACATTCTCGATATGGAGGTGCACGAGCGCGCTCGTCTCGGGTTATTTATGGCGTTTCAGTATCCGGTCGAGATAGCCGGTGTGACGGTTGGGCGCTTCCTCAAACGCGCCTGCGAGATTCGCTTCGGTGAGGAGCAGATTAAGACCAAGGAGTTCATCCGACAACTGCGCGAGATGATGGAGTTCATGGAGATGGATCAACAGTTTGTGAATCGCTACCTCAACGAGGGGTTCTCGGGTGGAGAGAAGAAGCGCATGGAGATTCTCCAGCTGCTGATGCTCAAGCCGGCATTTGCGATTCTCGACGAGACCGACTCGGGGCTCGATATAGACGCGCTCAAGGTGGTGGCGCGAGGGGTGAACAAGATGCGCGGCTCAGAGTTCGGAGCGCTCGTGATCACGCATTATCAGCGCATTCTCGATCATATTGAGCCTGATTTTGTACACATCATGTACCAGGGACGCGTCGTGACCTCCGGAGGGCAAGAGCTCGTAAACGCGCTGGAGGCTAACGGGTACGACTGGGTTCGCAAACAGTACGGTATAGAGGAGGAAACCCATGAGCAGTCAACCGCAAGCCGTTGATATAGGCGAATACAAGTTCGGGTTCCATTATCCGGACAGAAGCGTATACAAGGCTGATAAAGGGCTCAGCGAGCAGGTTGTGAACGCCATCGCCGATCACAAAGGCGAGCCGGACTGGATGCGGCAGTTCCGCTTGCGTTCGCTCGAGGCGTTTCGCGCGAAAGAGATGCCGAACTGGGGTGCAGACCTCTCCGAGATCGATTTTGACGAGTTCTACTACTACGCCAAGCCGAGCGGCACGCAGACCCGTACCTGGGACGATGTGCCCGACGAGATAAAGCGCACCTTCGATCGCATCGGCATACCGGAAGCCGAGCGTAAGTTTCTCGCCGGCGTCGGCGCACAGTACGATTCCGAGATGGTGTATCACAACATCCAGGAAAGCGTCGCGAAGCAAGGGGTGCTGTTCAGCGATCCCGAGACCGCGGTGCGCGAGCATCCCGAGTTGGTCAAGCAGTACTTCGGGACCGTGATTCCGCCGGACGACAACAAGTTTGCGGCCCTTAACTCGGCGGTTTGGTCGGGTGGGAGCTTCGTGTACGTTCCGAAAGGCGTCACGGTGGAGGTGCCTCTGCAAGCCTACTTCCGCATCAACAGCGAGAACTTCGGGCAGTTTGAGCGCACCTTGATCATTGCCGACGAAGATAGCTTCGTGCATTATATCGAGGGCTGCACCGCACCGATCTACTCCACCGACTCGCTGCACTCGGCCGTGGTGGAGATTATAGCGCTGCCGGGCTCGCGCGTGCGTTACACCACGATCCAGAACTGGTCGAGCGACATCTACAATCTCGTGACAAAGCGCGCGGTTGCGCACCGTAACGCCACCGTTGAATGGGTCGACGGAAACATCGGTAGTAAACGCACCATGAAGTACCCGTCGATCTGGCTCATGGGAGAGGGGGCGCACGGTGAGGTGCTCTCGATCGCGTTTGCAGGAAGCGGGCAGGAACAAGACACCGGAGGTAAGGCGGTGCACGCCGCGAGCAACACCAGCTCGGTGATCACCTCAAAGTCCATTAGCAAGGGAGGGGGCACCGCGAGTTATCGTGGCCAGATCAAGGTTGAGCCGAACCTCGAGGATGTAAAGAGCCACGTTGTCTGTGACGCGTTGCTGATCGACGAAGAGTCAACCAGCAACACCTATCCCTACATGGATATTCAGTCCGACGATGTCTCGATGGAGCACGAGGCCCGGGTCAGCAAGATCAGCGAGGAGCAGTTGTTCTACCTCATGAGCCGCGGGATGGACGAGAACGAAGCCGCGCTCACGATCGTGAACGGATTCCTGGATCCGCTCGTGAAGCAGCTGCCGATGGAGTACGCGGTTGAGCTCAACCGCTTGATCGAACTCGAGATGGAAGGCTCGGTCGGCTGACGAGACGCCGCGCCGAGGCTGAGAAAAGGACGATAGAATGAGCAATACACAACTAACCGAGTTCAGCGCCACCAAAGATCTTGAGCGGTACGCGAGCTCCTGCGGCGCGCCTGATTGGGTCGAGGCGTTGCGGGCCGAAGCCCGAGGTCGGTTCGCGATCTCAGACTGGCCGAGCATGCGAGATGAGGAATGGCGGCGGTCGGATATCTCGAGTTACGATTTCGACAGCTACCATGTGACGCCGGCAGAACGCGACAGCGAGCGTGAAGCGGAGCGCGCCTCAGCGCCCCAGTTCTCGAGCTCCGCCGAAGAGGCGGCCGGGGTGATCGCGTTCGAGGGGCTCGATCGCGTCGCGTATACGCTGTCGCCTGAAGCCGAAGCGGCGGGGGTGCTGTTTGTGCCGCTCAGCCGGGTGCTGAGTGAAGCTAACCACGACCCCCGCATGGCCGAGGCACGGAAGGCGGTGGAACGCTTATGGGGCGCGGCGGTGCGCCAGGCTGAGAACCGGGTGCAACTGTGGCACTACAGTACGCTCACGCACGGCGCCGTGCTGTACGTACCGCGCAACCGGGAGGTGCAGAAGCCGTTTGAGCTACGCTTTAGCTACGCGGGGGATAAGGCCTTTTTTGCGCCGCATTTGTTCGCGATTGCCGAGACCGGAGCTCGCGCAACAGTCACGCTGCGATCCTCCGGTACGGCCGAGGGCGAGGTTCTGGTGAACGCCGGGTTTGATTTCGAGGTCGGCGACAACGGGGCGCTCAACATCGCGGAGCTGCACGACTTGAACATCGACTCGTCGCTGTTTAGTAACGGAATAGGGTATATTGGGCGCGACGCCACCGGAAGCCATTTCACCGGGCAGTTTGGGGGCATGTTCACCAAGACCCGGGTCGACGGACACCTAAACGGCAGCGGCGGAAACCTGCATCTCGACGGTGTATACTTTGGGCGAGAAGACCAGCACATGGATCTTCGAACCGTGCAACGTCACAACGCCCCGAACGCGCTGAGTTTGGCGCTCTACAAAGGGGCTATGCTCGATGAAGCGAGATCGGTGTATCAAGGTTTGATTTACGTCGACCACGACGCGACGCAGACGGACGCGTACCTCACCAACAACAATCTGCTGTTGAACGACGGAGCGCGCGCCGACTCGATACCGTGTTTGCAAATTCACACCAACGATGTAAAGTGTAGCCACGGGTCTACGACCGGGAAGATCGACCGCAATCAGCAGCATTACCTGCAAACGCGCGGGTTTAGCGAAGCCGAGGCGAAGCAGATGCTTGTAGCCGGGTACTTCGACGAGGT
>SLBH01000182.1 GCA_007126415.1 Spirochaetales bacterium | reverse complement strand
GGCCGGCACGGTCTCGGAGCGTTGCAGATTGCACTCGAGCTATTCCTATCGTCGTTCCGTGAACCTGAGGTGACGTTCGACCGTGGCCGGGAAGATTTTCTCGTGGTAGACCGGCGATCCGCCGCCGCGGCGGTCTTGCACCGTGCGTACGGCTATGTTTCGCGTGCCTGGGAAGAAACCGTAAACGCAGACGAGGATGCGCTCGCCGGCGCGCTGCGTCTCGCTGAGTCTTATGAACGAGAGCTTCACCGCGCAGTGGCGACGTACGCCGAGAACCATGATGAGAAACAGCGAGCGCTCGAAGACCTAAACTCTGCGGGCGAGAGGCGCGCAACGTATTACCGTCTTACGGTTGCGCCGGCGCGGTTAGCGGTGGTAGAAGCCGATACGCAGTATCGGAGGGCTTTGGATGAATACCGCCGGGCGCTCGAGGCCCTTGCCGAGCTTGGTGAGCGCTACTTCGAAAAGCGGGAGGTGTGGGAACACCGAGCCTCGGAGCATCGAGTCGCGGGCTTCAGGTATGCGCGTGCACGAGGCGTGTACGAGTACGCATCCGACGGTTACGTGCCGGCGGGTTTTGATCCGGAAGCACTGCGCGATGCGCGTTACGCCGAGTACCGGAGACTGCAGCGCATCGCCGACGGCGTGGACGAGATGTTGGGGGCTCGGCAGGATGCATTCGCATCGGTCACTGATTCGGTCCTCCTGCAGCTTCAGGAGCGCAGCTACGAGCTCGTCGACCTTCAAGAGACGATCGGGCACCTGGAGACGGTGTTTTTCGCGTCCATGGACGAGATCCGGGCTCAGCGAGACGTGCTCGCAATCAGGTATCACGACGCATTCTCGCAGGTCTTCCGGATAGACCTCAACGGGGCGTATGCAACCCCGGGGCTCGATCACAACGCAGCTGCGCTACCCGATTACCGGGCGTTGTCTCCCCAAGAGATGCTCGAAGAAACGCACCTTTCCGCCTACCTTGAAGATGCTCAGTATCTTGCCGACGCGAAAGCGTTCATCACAAGTCTGTTTGAGTTCGGTAATCCGCAACGGGTTCTCAAAGACCTCGGGTACGCGTTCTACCACGAGATGCAGAGCGTGGATGAATACGAGATCGATATCAACGTTGTAAACGACAGCGCCCTCCGGAGCCTGATCGATGAGCGACGAATCATCTCCGGGGGCGGGCCACGTCGTCAGATTCGGTCATTTGCCGCACGCGAAGCCGAGCGCGGATTCAATCGGGTACACGCCGACGCGACCCAGGCGCGTCTCTATGCGGTATACCGGCACCTCATGTTCGCCGATCGATTCACGATCGGCGAGCGCTTCATTCAGAACGACCTTGGTGGTGCGGTAATAGACGAGGCGCGCGACGAAGCCCGAAAGCGAATACGGCGAAACCGCCGCCGCCAGCGTAAGTTCCTCGCCGGATTTTTCGTTTCTCGCTCCAGCATAATCGGCGCTGCCATTCTCGAGGCCGAGAATCGCAGACTCAGGTCTTTGCGACGCTCGGTAGCGAGGCTTTCCTCGGAGGGCCGGGCGCAGCGCAACCGCCTGGTAAGCGAAATGCGGGACGTACAAGATATCTCAGTAGCGTATCGAGAGATTCATCACACGCTTGCATCATACCTTGAACCAGATGGTGACGGCGGTACCGGGAGCCGTTCCGCCATTACGTTCGAGGAGTTTTCGGCGCGTTTCGCTGAGTTGCCGGGAGCCGACGAGCATCCCGAGTTGCAATCGGCACTCCCCTCTCTATCCTACGAGTTCGGGATGCTTCGCGACGACGACAGGAGCTCGTTCGTCGACGCAGTGAGAGCGCTCAAGGCGCGGATCCACGGCTTGTTGGAGGTGAATCTTGCAGAACGGAATTTCAGGCTACATGAGCTCTCACAAGAACGCGAGCGGGCACGCGGCGCGCTCGCAACCGCGGCCGCTGACGGCGTAACGCAGTGGGAACAGCTCGAGCCGCTTGCGACAGCACTCTTCTCTGAGACTGTTTTCAGTGAACGTGGCTACCAGAATTTGGTGCAACAGGTTGCCGGCGGGTCCGAAGCAGCCGAAGAAGAGCGAAGGCCGAGCGCGTCGCCCTTCGCCTCGGCGCAACGCGCCGGCGCAGCGGCGCGCCTATATCGTCATGTCGTTGAACTGGACCTCGACCAGCAGAGTCGCGAGTTCGACCTAACGCACCGGCGCATTTTGGATGAACGGGCGCGTAGTATCGACAGGCTGCATAGCCTCTACGAGACATCGGCCGCGGCCTGGATTGAGTCCGAGCGCGCGCTGCGTAATGATCGTGACGCGTGGCGTCGCCGGTACGCACGCGAGTATGAACTCGCTTCCGAGAGTTGGGAGCTCCACTGGCAACACTTCCAAGCCGAGCGGAAGGACTGGCTCGAGCAAGGTGTTGAGCACACGGTACGCTCGGAGACCGAGCGGCTTGCAGTTGTGCTTGGGCGCCGGCCGGAGGTGCTGTTGCAGGAGGTGCCGATAGCGACCGAAACTCCGAGCTTTCGTAGTGGCGAACTAGCCGCGGACTCGTTGCAGAGCGTTCTCGGCGGTTTGAGGCTCGACACGCTCCTTCATCAAGCGGTTGGAACTCGCGACAGCATAATGCTGCCCGCTAACGCATTCGCCCGTCACGTTCGGCCCGAAAGCTTCGCGGTAACACGTCTTGCGCTTCAGGCCGAGTCCGGCATCCACGAGGCTCGCCGTCGTCTTGCGGCTGCCTCGGCGCTACAGTTACACGCGCTGCGTCGAGAGGCGCGCGAGCACATGGAACGCGCGGTTCGCGGAGCGGAGCGAGACCTCTCGCATCAACTTGGGGGCACGCTCGAGAGTGTAGGGTTTAGGCGTCGAGGGCAGTGGTACGAGCGGGAGGCAATCTCCGGCAGCAGTTTGCTCGGAGGAACGCGCTATAGCACTCAGCGAATACTCGACTATCGCGGCTTCCAAATCCCCGACCTGGGGATACGCGTTGCTCTAGACCCGGATCGTCTGCAACGTCTTAGCCCGGAGCGGCTCGAGGAGAAGGCGTACAGACTGCGCGCCGAACTCGAGCTACACGCCGAGATCGTGATCGGGTTCCGTTGGTCGGATCTGGCTTCCGACCGCGCGGGTGCTGTTCCCCCCGACTGGATATCACTACTCCGCCGCGAAACGCAGGCCTTAGTGCGGGAGGCGGCCCAACGGGCCGCCGCGAACGAGGGCTTCGAACGCGCCGGCGCGGGACTGCTCGGGCTTCACGTGGGTTGGGCGCCCGCAGAGCAGGGCAACGGATACGGAGAACTCGGACGGATCTTCGGCGATCTGCGTGAGTTTGAAGAGGAGCGCGCGGAAGGCCTGGCCCTCATCGAGACACCGATCTGGCATCAACCGATCTGGGATGACTCAGGCGGCTTCGTTGCGGCTCCGTCGCTTCAGCAGGTAGGAAGTGTTGCCGCCGGTATAGGCGGAGCGTTGATAGGCGGCCCGGCCGGGGTTGCCTTGGCGGCGGGAACGGCGGCTACGTTCGGGGCGGCCGACGTCATCGACGGGTACCAAGACCTCGGGGAGGCCGGGCTACAGGTAGGGGTCGCAACGGCCGGTAGCGCTGTTGGGATGGGAGTGGGTGCGGCGTTCTCGGGAGCTACGGCTGCCGCCGGTAGCGTCGACGGCCTCTGGGGAGTGGCGGCGGAAACCGCGGTCGGTGGTGCACGGATTACCACTGCGCACGCCGCTCACTCCGCCCTCGGTGCGCTCGAGTACGACGATGGACTGTTCGTATCGGGCGACCGCATCTGGAGCAGCTTGACCTCGAGTGAAGCGCTTGCTTTGTACGCGTCGGGAGTTGGGGCGGCCGCGGTGGAGTCCGGACTGCGCCTTGTAAACGCAGCTCCCTCTCATACCGTAGGATTTAGCACCACCGACCTCAACCGTCTTAACGAGCTCAACCGGGCGGCGGGGGCGGTAACCGGCGCCGGGATCGAGTACGCATTAACCGGGGCTACCGGGTTGAGCGTTCTTAATCTCGCAGATCTGGGCCTGGAGACTGAGCAGCGTATGGGGCTTGCCTCGCTCAATATCGGCGACCGAGGCGGCGGCGTCGCACTCGGCCCCGGTGGTCATGACCTCAGTATCGGGCGAGCCGCTTCGGCGGCCGGAGGCGTCGCTCTTTGGCACGACAACCGACGCATCGTGCGCTACTCAGACGGTCTGGATCGTGATCTCGCGTCGGCGCTCCGTGCGGTCCGGAGCTACGGAGACGACGCTGGGCAGGAGCTGTTTGGGCGCCTTCTCGACGGGACCGACGTGGTGCAGTTCGGCCTCGATGACGGAGCCGGCGGGGCGCTTGCGGTCACCGAGCAACACCAGAGCGGGGGGCGCATCTTGCGTCTCGCTAACCTCGGAGACAGTACCTCCGACGCCCTTCGCTACGCTTTGCTCCTGCAACACGAGGCCCATCGAGACGGCGTCGTGGATACCGAGAATCTGCTCGAAACGCGCGAAGCGGTCACGGCCCATACGCGGATGAGCGCTGCGATTATGCAGGACGAACGGTACGGTTCCGGCGCTTTCGGTCTTGACCCTCACTTGGCGCTACAGATTGCACTGGCCGATATGGACGTCGTTGCGCTCGATGCATACTCCGACGCCATGTTCGATTCGAGCGGAGACTACTGGCGACTCATGGAAGACGGGTCCTTGGAGTTCGACGGCGACGGGTGGCTTCGCAATCCGAATGGGCATTACATCCTCGACCAAGCCGGCAACCGGATCGGGGCGCAAGGTGTGCAGGGCGGGCTGCAGAGGATACTCGGCATATCCGACATCGAAGCGGTGCGGATTCTGCACGCCTCGGGCTTCACTCACCTTGGGGGTGCGCCCTGGTGGGACCATGAAGGTAACGAAGGCCTATCGATTACACACGATAATGCCGGTTACGCTTCGCTATATGCCGAAAAACTGGATGACTACAATCCGGTTACGATCTATAATCGACTGGTTGAGT
>SLBH01000005.1 GCA_007126415.1 Spirochaetales bacterium | reverse complement strand
GGTGGTGCACCGCGCGTTCGACCGCGGCGTGACACATTTTGACCTCGCCAATAACTACGGGCCTCCTGCGGGCGTCGCCGAGAAGAACTTCGGCCGCATCCTGGCCGAAGACCTCAAACCCTACCGCGATGAGCTCATCATCTCCACCAAGGCAGGCTACGACATGTGGCCCGGCCCGTACGGCACCTTCGGCTCGCGCAAGCACCTGCTCGCGAGCCTCGATCAGAGCCTCGCGCGGATGGGGCTCGAGTACGTCGATATTTTCTACTCGCACCGCTTCGACCCCGACACACCGCTCGAGGAGACGATGGGCGCGCTCGCCTCCGCGGTGCAGCAAGGCAAGGCGCTGTACGTCGGCATCTCTTCGTACTCGGCGCGCAAGACGCGCGAAGCGGCTTCCCTCCTGCAGAGTATGGGCGTTCGTTGTCTTATTCATCAGCCGTCGTACTCCATGCTCAACCGCTGGATAGAGCCCGAGCTGCTCGACGCGCTCGAGCAAACCGGCCTCGGCTGTATCGCGTTCTCGCCACTCGGGCAGGGGCTGCTTACCTCCAAGTACTTGGGCGGCGTACCGGAGGCATCACGGGCCAAACAAGCGCCGCAGATAATGCGTGAGAGCTTTCTCTCGGAGGAAAACCTACGGAGAGTTCGCGGCTTGAACGAGATCGCGCAGCAACGCGGCCAGAGCCTGGCTCAGATGGCGATCGCCTGGACGCTGCGCGACCGCCGCGTAACCTCGGCGCTGATCGGCGCGCGCACCGTCGAGCAGCTCGACGAAAACCTCGATGCGCTCAAGAATGCCGAGTTCAGCCCCGAGGAGCTCGTTGAGATCGACCGTTACGCGGTTGATTCCGGGATCAACCTCTGGGCACGCTCGAGCGAAGCGGGCTAACGTACGACAGCGAGAACCGGCCGCATACGGACCAGGCATTGATGCAGAAGAATCGACTTCAACTGACTCGCGAACGCCTCGAACGCACCAACACCTTAATCGATCTCGCTGCAAGTAGCTTCCACGATGCCGGGCTTCGCTTCCCGTCTACACCGCTGAGCCACGCGGCGCGTACCTATTTTTTCTCGAGACGTTACCGCCCCGACTCGCGCGGTGCCGAGCCTGCCCGTGAAGCCGTCAGCGCTTACTACGCCCGCGCCGGTGTTCAGATTCCGGCCGATCGCATCCTCATAACCGCCTCGAGCTCCGAAAGCTACAGCCTGCTGTTCAGTACGCTCGCCGAGTACGGTGACAACGTGTTGCTCCCGAGCCCGGGATATCCGTTGTTCGAGGAGATCGCGCGTTTCAGCCGTGTGCAACCGCGCTTCTATCGCCTGGATCCCCGGCGGGGGTACCGCCCCGACCTGCACTCGATTCGCCGCTTGATAGACGACCGCACCCGCTTCCTCGCCGTGATCTCGCCGGGCAACCCCACGGGGCAGATCATCGACGCCGACAGTTTCGCTTCGCTCGCGCAGCTCTGCGCAAATCATCGCATTGGACTGATTCACGACGAGGTGTTTGCCGAACAGACCTACGAGCAGCCACTGCCGCGTGCGGCGGCGGCACGCTCAGCCGCTACGGTGTATACGCTGAACGGGGTCTCTAAGATGTTTGCGGCCCCGGAACTGAAGCTCGGCTGGATCGCGGTGCGCGGCGCGCCGGGAGCTGCGGAAGGCGCCTACCACGAGCTCGAGCTCGCCAACGACACCTTCCTCAGCTGCAGCGGATTCTCGCAGGCGGTGCTTCCGGCGCTGTTTGCAACCGGAGCCCCGTTTCAACGCGCGATGCGGCGCCACCTCGAGCGCAACCGCCGGCTCCTCACAGACGCGCTTGGGTCGCTTCGCGGTGTGACGCTCCAACCGCCACAAGGCGGCATCCATTGCATCCTTAGGCTCGACCCCATCGCGCTCAAGCGCAACATGGAGGATGAAGACCTCGCGGTTGAGCTGCTCGAGCGCGAGTCGGTTTACCTACACCCCGGCTACTTCTACGGTATCGAGGACGGGACCGCGTTTGTGTTGAGCATCCTGAAGGCCCCCGACGAGTTCGCCGAGGGTCTCACGCGCCTTAAGCGCTTCCTGCGCGACTGAGCCCGAACCGGCCCGACGCGACCCTATCCGCTAACCTTTTACGCTCCCGGCAGTGAGCCCGCCCACGAGATAGCGCTGGAAGCGAAAGAACAGCACCATAATCGGGATCGTGATGATCGTGGCCCCCGCCATCAGCAGCTGCCGCGGAACCTCCATGTCGTCGAGCACCATCATGCCGCGTGAAAGCGTGAAGATCGCCGGCGTGTCTAAGAACATGAACGCAAACAAGAACTCGTTCCAGGCAATCATAAAGACATACAGCCCTACCGACGCGATCGCCGGGCCGCTCAAGGGAATCGTGATGCGCCAGATCACCTGAGCGCGCGAGCACCCGTCGATCAACCCGGCCTCTTCGAGGTCGGCCGGAAGCGTTTGGAAATAGCTACGGAGCATGTACAACGCCACCGGAATCGTCATCGCTGAGTACACGATTAAGAGGCCGTGACGCGTGTCACGCAGCCCGAGCTGCGTGAAAACGCTGTACAACGGAATCACGAGTACGATCGCGGGGAACATGTAGATCAGCAGGATCGCTTTCGAGAGAAACCGCCTTCCCGGGAAGCGCAAACGCGTCACTGCATACGCACCGAGTATGCCGGTGGTAACCGTGATCACCACGGTGAGTAACGCGATCGCGGTACTGTTGAAGATGTATACTCCGAAATTGAAGCGCACCAGGACCTCGATGAAACCCGAGAATAGCTCCGGTATGGGCTGAATGAGGTTAACGCTGAGGTTGGTGGGGTCACCGAGATACTCCGCGCGGGTCTTGAAACTAAGCGAGAGCATAAAGAAGAACGGTAACGCCACCACCAACGTCACGGCGCACAGTAAGATGCCGCGCACAAGGCGAAACACTACAGCCTCGACATAATCTTTTCGCAGATGCGCAACATCAACGCCGAGAAACACCGAACGAATAGACAATCCCGCGATCGCGAACATAGCAAGCGTTGTAACCAAGAACGTAAGGGGAAGCGCCACCCCAAACGCCATCGTGAGCCCCAACCAGACCACGCCGGCGACAAGCCCTATTCCTACCGCAAGCCCCTTCTGCTTCTGCAAGGCCGGACCCATCTGCGCGAGCGCAACACCAAGAACAAGACCTATCGCGGCGGTAGGACCTAAGTTGGGCAGAATATTTGAGGGGTTGAGCATCGAGACCACGAAGTAGCCGACGTAGGTGACGAGCCATGTGGCGATCACGCCCGCCGCACCCGCAAGCGCTACGCCGCCGAGCGTGAATGGCCGAACTGTGGAAGCGGTACGGCTCATCGTTAGTCCTCCTTCACCACGTAACGGAAATAGAGAATGAGAAACACCGCAAGGAAGAGAAACAGCACCACCGCGGTAGCGGCGCCCGCTCCAATATCGCCCCGGCCGAAGGCATTATCGTACACTTGAATCGGGAGCGTGCGGGTGCCGGCCGCTCCGCCGGTCAGCAAGAACACGTCGTCAAACTTGTTGAAGGTCCACATGAACCGCAAGAGAAACAGCGTGGTGATAACGCTGTGCAACTGCGGCAGCGTAATTGAAATGAACTGCCGGACCATTCCGCCGCCGTCCACCTCCACAGACTCGTAGAGATCGCTTGGGATAGCCTGTAGTCTAGCCAAGATGAACAGAAACGAGAACGGAAAATAGCGCCACGCATCAAAGAAGATCACAATACTTAACGCAAGCGGAAACGGTAGATCCCCGATTTGGATTGAGCGTGTGCTCAAAAAGGATATCGGTGACTCGAGTACTCCGATGCTCATCAGGTAGGTGTTCAGTGTCCCACGAAACGGCTCGAGCAAGAACACCCACGTGAATGCCACCGCGATAATCGGAGCAACGTATGGAAAGAGGTATAACCCGCGGAGCAGCGTCTGTCCCGGGAATTTGCGGTTTAACAGCATCGCCGCGGTGAGCCCGAGCAGAATCGAGCCGATCGCGCCCAGGAACGGATAGGCAAAGGTGGTGCGAAGCACCTCCCAAAACCGGCGCGCCGATACTACGAAGCGAAAGTTATCGAGGGTAAAATCGAACGTGGTGAGCACGTTGATCGAGCGTCCGCTGATATCCGCCTCGGTGGGGCTTCGCATATCAACCTGCGCATCGAAGAAGGCCTGATCGGCAATGAAGGTGAAGGTAATCGTATCGGAGAATCCGCCTTCCCACTCGTCCCAGCGGCACTCTATCCGCCCGGCTTCGATGCTGCAGTGCTGCGCGTCAGGCGCGGCAGGCGCATCGTTCGGAGCCGGGCTCAGCCCCTCAGGCACAGTGGCTTCCAGAACCACGTCCTGTATCGGCACTCCTCTACTGCTGTTTCGCAGCCGATACTCCAGAACAAGCTCATCGCCGGCCTCGGACGGCGCTTGCGCAACGAATTCCCGGAGCGACGGCGTGGCCGGACGGAGATCTCCCAGACTGACCGACTTGCCGCTGATCCAGAAGTTCGCAACCACCGGAAAAACAATCACCGCGAACACGATGAGGAACGCCGGCAGTAACATCCACAACGCCAGGCGTGCTTCCCTTGCGGTTACGCTTGCGTATCGCTTGCCCTTCACCTTGAGCTCCTTACACCAGGTTTATCGAGAACGGCGACGGCTCGCACGAACCGCCGCCGCATAATTCTCCACGCGTGGCCTACGCGGACAACGTTACTGCACCAGCCGCTCAACCTCGGATTGCAGGATCTCGAGCGCTTCATCTACGGTGTGCTCGCCGTCGATGTACTCGCGAAGCACCTCGGCCACGATGCGTGTGTCGTACAGCATCGCAGTCACATCGCCGTAACCCTTCTCGAATCCCCAACGAGTTCCGGTCTCGAGCCCGTCGAAGATCGACTGAATGACCTCGGGGTCATAGAAGTCGCTCATCACGCCGCTGCGATCCTCACCGATATCGAGATCGGCCCATCCGTC
>SLBH01000164.1 GCA_007126415.1 Spirochaetales bacterium | reverse complement strand
GATCACGCCGTTGAGAGCCTCGGCGAATGGGGTATCAGTGTGGGTTCTGCTCGAAGTAGCGAGCAAGCACGAACAGGTAGTCGGACGAGCGGTTGAGGTAGTTCTGCGCCGGCGCAAGCTGCGTAAGCCCGTGTGTACGGATGCACATCACGAGCGTACGCTCGGCGCGCCTACAGACCGCTCGCGCGAGATCGCAGTGCGCACCCGGGAGCGTATCTCCGGGTGTGATAAACTGGTTCGGAAGCGTGACCGAGCGCATGAGGACTTGCTCGCGCTCTTCGAGCAACTCGAGATCCGACGGCTCGATCAACTTGAGCCGCTTGTAGACCGGGTCGTGCTCCGGTGTTGCAACCTGCGCGCCGATCTTGAACAAGACCTGCTGCATCTCGTACAGCTCTCTCTTGCGGTTACCGTTGCGAGCGGCCGCGCGGGCAACCCCTATCGCCGAACTCAGCTCATCTAGGTCTCCGAGCGCTGCAAAAAGCAGGTCGCTCTTTGGTCGACGCTCTCCATTGAATAGGCTTGACTCACCCCGGTCACCGCCGCGCGTTGTAATACGCTCGAACTCGATCATTGCGTTAGCGCTCCTGGAAGTCCTGTATTACCTCGGACTTCCTGAGCTTGTCAATCGCCTTTTCCTGGATCTGACGTACGCGCTCACGGGTGATCCCGAGCGCCTTCCCCGTCTCCTCCAGTGTGAACGCCCCGTCGCCCATCAACCCAAAGCGGAGCTTTATTATCTTCATCTCTCGTTCACTGAGCTGCGCGAGAACGCGCTCAATGGTGTCTTGCAGAGTGAGGTGAAACGCCATCTCGAACGGTTGCCGAGTCTGCACATCCTCGATGAGATCGGCAAGGCTCGTGACGTTCTCGTCGTCTACCGCAGCGTCGAGCGAAGCGGCGTCCTGCGAGAGCATCATGATCTCCTCAACCTTATGGCGAGGAATCGCCATGTACTCCGAGACCTCATCCGCACCCGGGTCGCGCCCCAGTTCCTGCGAGAGGTGACGCGCCACCAAATACCACTTCTTGATGGTATTCAGCATGTTCAGCGGAATGCGAATGACCTTCGACTTGTCGGCGAGCGCTTTGATGATCGCTTGGCGAATCCACCAGGTGCCGTAGGTTGAAAACCTGCAGCCTTTACGATAGTCGAAACGCTCCACCGCCTCTATCAGCCCGATATTACCTTCGTCGATGAGGTCGAGGAGACTGAGCCCTCTGTTGCAGTACTTTTTTGCAATCGAGACCACCAACCGAAGGTTCGCGTTGATGAGCTTGTTCTTCTCCTCACGGAGGACCCGCTCGAGCTCGGTCTTGCTTGCCTCGTACTCGCCGGCCTTAAGCTTGCCCGATTGGTGCTTGTGCTCGAGTGCCGCGATACGCTCGCGATACTCCTCAATGCTGCGCCCGATCTCACGCTCTTGTTCGAGCGTCAGCAACGGGTACGCCGCAATCTGCCTCAGATAAAACGATAACGGGTCGCTTTCGCTACGCTCAAGCGTTCGATCGATGCCCCCCACTGTCACCCCCTTGGCGCGTCGTCCGGATCAAGAAACCGATTGTCTTTCCAAACCCCGAAGTACAGCTGTGCCCCGGACTCCCCGGGGACGCTCCCGAGCGTACCGATTCGTGCACCGGTCTCGACCGCGTCGCCGACATCAACCTCAATCTCCTCGTTCCCGGCGTAGACGTAGACATGGCCGCTCGAGGACTGCACAAACACAACGCGTCCGAAACTCGAGTGCGGCCCGGCGTACACCACCCTTCCCGAGGCCACAGATACGATCTCGTCGCCCCGGTTGCCGCGGATCGCAACGCCGGGAAACTTGCCGTCGGTGCGCGCGCGTTCGCCGGGATGTGGCCAGTAATGCTCGCTGCGGTCGTTAGCAAACTCGTTTCTGGGTATCGCAACCGCCGGGGCTTCCTCCGCCGACGCCCCGGACTTCGAACGCGGTACGTATAATCGGTCTCCCACCCGCAAAACGTCGTCTTCAGACATTCGATTGAGATCGACAAGACGCTCTACCGACAGCCCATGCCTCCTCGCGATTGAGTACAAGGTGTCGCCGCGTACAACTTCATACTGATCCGGGATTACCAACGTGGTTCCGGCGTGAATCGCGTCTGCATCGTCGAGTTGATTGGCGTCCCGCAGTGCATCGACCGGAACGCCGTACTTGCGTGAGATGCTAAAGAGAGTATCCCCGCGCTGCACCTCGTGCTCCACGGTCTCGGCATAGACTGCCGCTAACGAAGTGAGACCAAGGATAGCGATTAAGGCCCGCGCAGCAGCCGACCGTAAGACACGCTTCATGCTACTTTCTATCTTCGGCGCAAATCGAGAACAATTAAGTAACTATCGCGGCTGTTCTGAGGTGAGTCACCAGAGCGTTGCGCGCGCCTGCCTGCCTACTCCGAAACGTGTTCCGGCTCGTCGTTCGGCTCGTCGTCTTGGGCAACCGGTAACTGCTCGGCGCGCTCGCGTAGCGGCTTAGAGAACGTGATCTTCGGCACCAGCGTGGCCGGTTTTGCCGGGATCAGCAGTTCCTCGCCGGTCGCGGGGTTACGTCCCATCCGCGCCTTCTGCGGCGGCCGCCGATCGAGGTACACGCGACCAATCCTTCCGACCGGCACACGCTCACCCAGGACCATTCCGGCCTCCACCATGGCGAGATAGTCGTCGATCACCTGGCGCGTCTGTGCCTGCGTGAGGTCGTTCTTTCGGGCAACATAGGCCACAAGCGTCTTGGTCGTGAAGTGATCAAGCTGCTCCGGAGCGCCCGGCAGGGTGAGCGTGCGGTTTAGTTTGGTGAAACCGTTCGTCAAGAAGATCGTGGCTTCACGCAGGCGCCGCTCCTGCTCGTCGTGCGAGAGTGCGGAGTCGCAACTCGCGATCGAGAGGATATCGGAGGTTTTTTCTATCGAGGAACCGGTGAAGACCGCCGGTTTATCGCGCACGATCGGCCCGGCAAGCTCCACGCCGTCTTCTCGCACTAAACGGGGCACGTCGCTGCGCAACTCGATACTTGCGTACTCGAGGCTGCGCCCGCCCTCCCCGCCGAGACCGAGGCTGATCAGCGAGCCTGAGTAGGTAAGCGCTATCGCACCCCCGGTATCGCCCGGCTCCAAGCGCTCGAGCTCAAACATATCGAGCAGCCGAATCTGTTCGGTGAACATACGCCGTTTCTCGAGCCAGTTCTGCGTGATGCGCCGAAGCGACTCATCGCCGGGCGGAAGCCCGGATGACTCGGTTATTGCACGCAGGTGCTCCTGAATGCGACTCGGAAGGTCTTCATAACGGTCCATACCGATAGGCTAACACAGCTTGCGAGATCGGGATAGAGAAAGAGCCATCAACGGACCACCAAAGTACCGCAAACGGTGGAGAATCTGAGTTCAGACGTCGTATAGACGTCGTGCCGACATGTTTTTCCTTGATCGATCCGGGATTTGCTCCTAGAATGCTCGGTATGGTACCGGACATTTCCACCAGTTACATGGGGCTGCAGTTGAGTTCGCCGGTAGTGGCCGGGAGCTCAGGAATTACCGACAACGTAGAGAACCTCAAGCAGCTGCAGGAGTTCGGCGTGGGCGCGGTGGTGCTCAAGTCGCTCTTCGAGGAAGAAATCATAGCCGAGCTCGAACGCTCGCAGATACAGATGCAGCGCTCAGGATTCACCTTTCCCGAGACCGCCGAGATGGAGGATCTGTTGTCTTCCGAGTCAGGGGTAGCAGACTATCTCGAGCTCATCAGCCGAGCCAAGAAGAGCCTCAGCGTGCCGGTTATCGCTTCGGTGAACTGCACATCGTCTCAGAAATGGACGCACTTTGCGCAAACCATCGAAGAACAGGGTGCCGACGCACTCGAGCTCAATGTTTTCTTGATGCCCTCGGATTTCCACGCCGGCTCGCCCAAGGAGTTCGAGCAGACGTATTTCGATATCATACAGCTCGTGCTGGACCAGGTGAGCATTCCGGTCTCGGTGAAGCTAAGCCACTACTTCACGCTGTTGGGAAAAACCCTGAAGTCGATCTCGGAAACCGGCATCAGCGGTTTGGTATTGTTCAACCGCTTTTTCAGCCCCGATTACGATCTTGAGACGATGAGCCTGGTGCCCACCAATGTTCTCAGTCACCCCGGCGACCTTGCCCAGTCGCTGCGCTGGGTCGCGATCATGCACGGAAGAGTTGGGTGCGAGATCTCGGCCTCCACCGGCGTTCACGACGGTGATGCCGTGATCAAACAACTGCTCGCCGGCGCACAAACGGTACAGGTTGCATCCTGCCTCTACCGCGAAGGGCTCGAAGCAGTGCGTGGAATGAACGAGCGGCTTGCGACATGGATGCAATCCAAGAACTATCAGTCGCTCGATCAGTTCCGCGGCCGCATGAGCCAGGCCGGCATCAAAAACCCGGCCGCTTACGATCGCGTGCAGTTCGTAAAAAACTTCCGTGCGATGGAGTGAGCGTCAGGCACCGGGGGTGGTGCGCTGCGGGGGTATGCCCCCGGCCGGGCCTCGCCCGGCGAGTGAGCCTGGCGCCTCCGCCTGCGCCTCCGCCTGCGTATTGGCCTGTTGACACAACTTTCGCAGTTCAGTATAGTGCAGCTAATTCCAGTACGGGGGCGTAGCGAAGTCGGTTATCGCGCCGGCCTGTCAAGCCGGAGATCGCGGGTTCAATTCCCGTCGCTCCCGCTCAACCCGCAGTTCTGCGGGCTTTTTTTTCGGGCTGTAGCGCAGGGGCTAGCGCGCTCGGTTCGGGACCGAGAGGTCGGCGGTTCAAATCCGCCCAGCCCGATTTCATGCGCTGCATTCGCAGCGCTATTGCTTTGGATGGTCGGGCTGCTTCGCAGTCCGCCCAGCCCGATTCTGGGGCCGCATCCGCGGCCCTATTGTTATTGTGGTCGGGCATCTCACTGCGTTCGGTGTCCGCCCAGCCCGATTCTGGGGCCGCATCCGCGGCCCTATTGTTATTGTGGTCGGGCATCTCACTGCGTTCGGTGTCCGCCCAGCCCGATT